>NZ_JBYBHH010000019.1:0-138410 GCF_059025405.1 Pseudomonas sp. 5.2 | reverse complement strand
TATTTCGCAAAACCCCTATCTGCGCGAGCAGGTAGGGGTTTTGTCTTTTCGGGGCCGAAAATAGTCCTTCCTGCGGTCTTTCCGGGCAGCCCTTTTCCTATGCAAGCCCACTACCCATAGCTATCATGCCAGCCTTATTCCAAGTCGAGACTGGCATGCTGAAGTTGTTGAATCTCCTCAAGGATGGCCGGTTCCATTCCGGAGAAGCCTTGGGGGCAGCCCTCGGGGTGAGTCGCAGCGCCGTTTGGAAGCAGCTGCAGCACCTGGAGAGTGAGCTGAACCTCACCATTCACAAGGTTCGTGGGCGTGGCTACCAGCTGGCGGCACCTCTCGCCCTGCTCGAATCACAAGCGATCAATGAATTCGCCGAGGGTGAGCAGTGGCCTGTTTTCATCCACGAAACCATCGATTCAACCAATGCTGAAGGGCTTCGGCTTGCAAGCGAAGGGCAGCCGGCGCCATTCCTGGTCCTTGCCGAGCGCCAAAGCGCTGGGCGTGGCCGCCGCGGTCGCCAATGGGTCAGCCCTTTCGCAGAGAACCTCTATTACAGTCTCGTCCTGCGTGTCGAAGGTGGCATGCGTCAGCTCGAAGGGCTGAGCCTGGTGGTGGGGTTGGCAGTGATGCGGACCCTGCAGGGCTTTGGAGTAAAGGAAGTGGGGCTGAAATGGCCCAATGATGTGCTTGTTCGTGGGCAGAAGATCACCGGTATCTTGCTTGAGTTAGTGGGTGATCCTGCAGACGTGTGTCACGTTGTGCTTGGAATAGGTATCAATGTGAACATGCAAGCCAACGACCAAGTCGACCAGGAGTGGACCTCAATGCGGCGAGAGGTTGGCACCGCTATTGATCGAAACCGTCTGGTGGCAAAGCTCAGTCAGCAGTTGCAGCATGAATTGGCGCGTCACCGCCGCTATGGGTTTGCTGCATTCCAGGAAGAATGGGAGCAGGCGCATCTATGGCAGGGGCGTAACGTATCGCTTGTTGCTGGCAGTACCCGCATTGATGGGGTGGTGCTGGGGGTGGACGGGCAGGGCGGTTTGCGCCTTGAAGTCGAAGGTGTAGAAAAGAGCTTCAGTGGTGGTGAGCTCAGTTTGAGGTTGCGTGATGATTCTTGAGCTCGATTGCGGTAACAGCTTCATTAAATGGCGAGTCATTCACGCCGCCGACGCTACGATCGTGGGCGGCGGTATTGTCGATTCCGACCAGGCATTGGTGGCCGAGGTCAGTGCGTTGGCGTCGTTGCGTTTGTCTGGCTGCCGTATCGTCAGCGTGCGCAGCGAAGAAGAAACCGCGGCGCTCTGCGCGCTGATCCGCCAGGCGTTCTCGGTGGTGGCGCGCGTTGCCGAACCTGCTCAGCAAATGGCAGGGGTGCGCAATGGTTATGAAGACTACCAGCGCCTGGGCATGGATCGTTGGCTTGCAGCATTGGGTGCATTCCACCTGGCCAAGGGGGCTTGTCTGGTGATTGATCTTGGCACCGCCGCCAAATCCGATTTCATTGCCGCCGATGGCGAGCACCTGGGCGGTTACATCTGCCCGGGCATGCCGCTGATGCGCAGCCAGCTGCGTACGCACACACGGCGTATCCGCTATGACGATGCTTCGGCAGTACGCGCACTGACAAGCCTTGCCCCTGGCCGCTCGACGGTCGAGGCTGTGGAGCGTGGCTGTGTGTTGATGTTGCAGGGCTTTGCCCATACTCAGCTTGAGCAGGCGCGGGCGCTCTGGGGGGAGAATTTTACGGTGTTCCTTACCGGTGGGGATGCGCCGTTGGTGCGTGAAGCAGCACCGACGGCGCGCGTAGTCCCTGACCTGGTATTCGTTGGCCTGGCAATGGCCTGCCCACTGGACTGAGGTGCTTATGCGTTGGTTGTTTCTGCTGTTGCTGGTGCTCAACGTCTTCTATTACGTCTGGCACCAACAGGAAGCCCCGCTCAAGGCCAAGGATGTCGCCCCGCTGTCGTTGTACAAAGGTAGTCAGCAAGAAATTCGCCTGTTGCGTGAAACCGGTGTGTCCGCGCCGGCCCGTCGTCGTGATGAATGCCTGGTAGTAGGTGGCCTGGCGGCAAAAGAGCAGCTCGATGCACTGCGCCAGCGGCTGCTGAGCCTGGATATCAATGCTTTGCCGGTGTCGGGTCAGTTACCGGGCGCTGATGGTCTCTGGCTCAAGATTTCCCCAGAAAGCGAGCGTTTGCTGGACCAAACAGTACTCGTCGCTCTTTCCAACGATTTCAAAGACTTAAAACATAAAATTATTTTCTGCCAGGGTATTGCAACTGGCGAATAGCTTGATAGAATGGCGCCCGCTTCACAGGGAACACCACTGAGGTGGTAGAGCTGGAAGCGGTGTCAAAGCAGCTAAGTTTCAGATTTGATTGAAAAAATTTGAAAAAACGCTTGACACTAGGACGGCAGACAAATAGAATGCCGGCCACATCTGGAGGGATTCCCGAGCGGTCAAAGGGGACGGACTGTAAATCCGTTGCGAGAGCTTCGAAGGTTCGAATCCTTCTCCCTCCACCAGTTTTAGCGAGAGCCGCAAGCTCCGCGGGTATAGTTTAGTGGTAGAACCTCAGCCTTCCAAGCTGATGATGCGGGTTCGATTCCCGCTACCCGCTCCAAGTTTGCTGGATTTTGCGCAAAGTGTTTCGCTCTTGTAGCTCAGTTGGTAGAGCACACCCTTGGTAAGGGTGAGGTCAGCGGTTCAAGTCCGCTCAAGAGCTCCATATAAACAAGGCAGATATGAAAATATCTGCCTTTGTTTTATCAGCTTTATCAGCGTAAGACTATTTCTTCTGCGGAGGATTGTATCGATGGCTAAGGAAAAGTTTGATCGTTCCCTACCACACGTAAACGTTGGCACTATCGGCCACGTTGACCATGGTAAAACCACTCTGACCGCAGCTCTGACTCGCGTCTGCTCCGAGGTTTTCGGTTCGGCAGTCGTTGAGTTCGACAAGATCGACTCGGCTCCGGAAGAAAAAGCGCGCGGTATCACCATCAACACCGCTCACGTCGAGTACAACTCGAACATTCGTCACTACGCTCACGTCGACTGCCCAGGTCACGCTGACTACGTGAAGAACATGATCACCGGTGCTGCCCAGATGGACGGCGCGATCCTGGTTTGCTCGGCCGCCGATGGTCCGATGCCACAAACCCGTGAGCACATCCTGCTGTCCCGTCAGGTTGGCGTTCCGTACATCGTGGTCTTCCTGAACAAGGCTGACCTGGTAGACGACGCTGAGCTGCTGGAACTGGTCGAGATGGAAGTTCGCGACCTGCTGTCCACCTACGACTTCCCAGGCGACGACACCCCGATCATCATCGGTTCGGCTCGTATGGCGCTGGAAGGCAAAGACGACAACGAAATGGGCACCAGCGCTGTCAAGAAGCTGGTTGAAACTCTGGACAGCTACATCCCAGAGCCAGAGCGTGCTATCGACAAGCCGTTCCTGATGCCAATCGAAGACGTATTCTCGATCTCGGGTCGTGGTACCGTTGTTACCGGCCGTATCGAGCGTGGTATCGTCCGCGTTCAAGATCCGCTGGAAATCGTTGGTCTGCGTGACACCACCACCACCACCTGCACCGGTGTTGAGATGTTCCGCAAGCTGCTGGACGAAGGTCGTGCTGGCGAGAACTGCGGCGTTCTGCTGCGTGGTACCAAGCGTGACGACGTTGAGCGTGGCCAGGTTCTGGTCAAGCCAGGTTCGGTCAAGCCGCACACCAAGTTCACCGCAGAAGTCTACGTCCTGTCGAAGGAAGAAGGCGGCCGTCACACTCCGTTCTTCAAAGGCTACCGTCCTCAGTTCTACTTCCGTACCACTGACGTGACCGGTAACTGCGAACTGCCGGAAGGCGTTGAAATGGTAATGCCAGGTGACAACATTCAGATGACTGTCACTCTGATCAAGACCATCGCAATGGAAGACGGTCTGCGCTTCGCTATCCGTGAAGGCGGTCGTACCGTCGGCGCCGGCGTCGTAGCAAAAATTATTGAATAAGTAGTTGATTTACTTGATCAGGCCGGTATAATGGCCGGCCTGATACAGCGTTACAGGTCAGTAGCTCAATTGGCAGAGCGACGGTCTCCAAAACCGTAGGTTGGGGGTTCGATTCCCTCCTGACCTGCCATTCACCTCGGTGTGATTGGCTTTCTTCTCACAGGATCCTCCCCGATGACTCCCAAAACTGAAGCCCAAGAATCGCGTTTTGATCTGTTCAAGTGGCTGGCTGTAGTTGCTTTGGTGGTTGTTGGCGTCGTGGGTAATCAGTATTACTCCGCCTCCCCAATCCTGTATCGCGTACTCGCACTGCTCGCCCTGGCTGCGGCTGCTGGCTTTGTTGCCTTGCAGACTGCGAAGGGTAAGTCGTTCTTTGCGCTGGCGAAGGAAGCTCGTACCGAGATCCGTAAAGTCGTGTGGCCGACCCGCCAAGAAACCACTCAGACCACGCTGATTGTCGTGGCTGTAGTTCTGGTTATGGCGCTGCTGTTGTGGGGTCTTGATTCCCTGCTCGGCTGGGCGGTCTCCTTGATTGTTGGCTAAGGGTGTCCCGTGGCTAAGCGTTGGTACGTAGTGCATGCTTACTCGGGTTACGAGAAGCATGTGATGCGCTCGCTGATCGAGCGCGTCAAGCTGGCTGGCATGGAAGACGGTTTCGGCGAAATTCTGGTTCCGACCGAAGAAGTCGTTGAAATGCGTAACGGCCAAAAGCGCAAAAGTGAGCGCAAATTCTTCCCTGGCTATGTTCTGGTCCAGATGGAGATGAACGAAGGGACTTGGCACTTGGTCAAGGATACCCCTCGTGTGATGGGCTTTATTGGTGGTACCGCAGACAAGCCTGCGCCAATCACTGATAAAGAAGCTGAGGCTATCCTGCGTCGCGTTGCCGACGGCAGCGACAAGCCGAAGCCGAAGACGCTGTTCGAGCCAGGTGAAGTGGTTCGTGTCATTGACGGTCCGTTTGCTGACTTCAATGGCAGTGTCGAAGAGGTTAACTACGAAAAGAGTCGCCTCCAGGTGGCGGTGCTCATTTTCGGTCGCTCTACTCCGGTGGAGCTCGAGTTCAGCCAGGTCGAGAAGGTCTAGGCGAACGAAGCATCCCATACCCCGCAGCCCTGTGTGCTGCGGGGTTTTGTCGTCACTGGGATAAAACGCAAGTCATCCGGGGAGCCATCTGGCGTTTGTACCCGATTTTGGAGTAGCTCATGGCTAAGAAGATTCAGGCTTACATCAAGCTGCAAGTTAAGGCCGGCCAGGCCAACCCAAGCCCACCCGTTGGTCCAGCACTGGGCCAACACGGTGTGAACATCATGGAATTCTGCAAGGCCTTCAACGCCCGTACTCAGGGTCAAGAAGCCGGCCTGCCGACTCCTGTGATCATCACTGTTTACAGCGACCGTAGCTTCACTTTCGAGACCAAGAGCACCCCTGCCTCGGTTCTGCTGAAGAAAGCTGCTGGCCTGACCAGTGGTTCGGCTCGTCCGAACACCGTTAAAGTCGGTACCGTGACCCGTGCTCAGCTCGAAGAGATCGCCAAGACTAAACAGGCTGATCTGACCGCTGCTGACCTGGACGCTGCTGTACGCACCATCGCTGGCTCTGCCCGCAGCATGGGCCTGAACGTGGAGGGTGTGTAATGGCTAAGCTGACCAAGCGCCAAAAGGCCATTGCTTCGAAAATCGAAGCTGGCAAAGTTTACAACTTCGAAGAAGCAGCAGTGCTGCTGGCCGAACTGTCCACCGTGAAGTTCAGCGAATCCTTCGACGTTGCCGTCAACCTCGGCGTTGACCCGCGTAAATCCGACCAGGTCGTTCGTAGCGCTACTGTGCTGCCACACGGCACTGGCAAGACCGTACGCGTTGCCGTCTTCACCCAGGGTCCAGCTGCTGAGGCCGCTCTGGCTGCCGGCGCTGACCGTGTAGGTATGGACGATCTGGCTGCAGAAATGAAAGCCGGCGACCTGAACTATGACGTCGTCATCGCATCGCCTGATGCCATGCGCGTTGTTGGTCAGCTGGGTCAGGTTCTGGGTCCTCGCGGCCTGATGCCTAACCCGAAAGTGGGTACTGTGACTCCAGACGTAGCCGGCGCTGTCAAAAACGCCAAGGCTGGTCAGGTTCGCTACCGTACCGACAAGAACGGTATCATTCACACCTCCGTTGGCAAAGTCGGCTTCGAAGCTGGCAAGCTGAAGGAAAACGTTGAAGCCCTGATCGCTGATCTGAAGCGTATCAAGCCAGCTTCTTCGAAAGGTATCTACGTCAAGCGCGTTACCCTGAGCACCACTATGGGCCCAGGCCTGGTCATCGACCAGGGTTCGCTGAACGCGTAAGGCCATGGCGGTGCGACGTGTCGCGCCGCCAGCAAAAAATTGGGGTCCCTGCCTGGCGGGGGCTATCCAAGACCGTAGGCGGCGCAAGCCTTAAACCATAAGCCTACGCAGATGGTGCTCCCGATTCGTTATCGAATCAGACACCAAAACGACATCCGGCTTCGGCCAGATGAAACGGTAGAAACCAGGAGTAAACCCGTGGCAATTAAACTCGAAGACAAGAAGGCCATCGTCGCTGAAGTCAACGAGGCTGCCAAAGTCGCTCTGTCCGCTGTCGTGGCTGATGCCCGTGGTGTGACTGTAGGCGCAATGACCGGACTCCGTAAAGAGGCTCGTGAAGCTGGCGTTTACGTACGTGTCGTACGTAACACCCTGCTCAAGCGCGCTGTTGCCGATACTGAATTCAGTGTCCTCAACGACGCCTTCACTGGCCCGACCCTGATCGCTTTCTCCAACGAACACCCGGGCGCTGCTGCTCGTCTGTTCAAAGAGTTCGCCAAGGGTCAGGACAAGTTCGAGATCAAGGCAGCTGCGTTTGACGGCAAATTCATTGCCGCCAACCAGATCGATGTACTGGCTACCTTGCCGACCCGTGACGAAGCTATCGCACGTCTGATGAGCGTGATTCAAGGCGCCACCAGCAAGCTGGCTCGTACTCTGGCGGCCGTTCGCGACCAGAAAGAAGCTGCTGCTGCCTAAGGCGGCGTAACCTCTTTCAAAATCATTTGTTTAATTTGATGGCTGCGAAGGCTGTCACCCCAATACAGGATTTAAGTCATGTCCCTGACTAACGAGCAAATCATCGAAGCAATCGGCCAGAAAACCGTTCTGGAAGTTGTTGAGCTGATCAAAGCTATGGAAGAAACCTTCGGCGTTACCGCTGCTGTTGCCGCTGCTGGCCCAGCTGCTGCTGCTGCCGTTGTTGAAGAGCAAACCGAGTTCAACGTTGTTCTGGTTGAAGCCGGCGAGAAGAAAGTAAACGTGATCAAGGCCGTTCGTGAACTGACCGGTCTGGGCCTGAAAGAAGCCAAAGAGAAAGTCGACGGCGCTCCTCAGGTCGTAGCTGAAGGCGTTTCGAAAGAAGCCGCTGAAGACGCTAAGAAGAAGCTGGAAGAAGCAGGCGCTAAAGTCGAGCTGAAGTAATTTCGACTTTGCGATGCCAGCCTGAGCGTTGAGCACAAGGCTGATGGCTGGTGGCTTATGCCACCGGCCTTTTTCCGTTATTGGTGGCCGATCAGATCGGCCCCGATAACGAGCTGCAAGACACCCATGTGGGTGGCGCAAACCAAGGGGTTTGCACGATTTTCTGGCTGCTCCCGCCGGGAGAAGCCAAACAAGCAGGTGACCAAGCTGGGGAACGCTGATGGCTTACTCATACACTGAGAAAAAACGTATCCGCAAGGACTTTAGCAAGTTGCCGGACGTCATGGATGTGCCTTACCTCCTGGCCATCCAGCTGGATTCGTATCGCGAATTCCTGCAAGCGGGAGCATCCAAGGATCAGTTCCGCGACGTCGGCCTGCACGCGGCCTTCAAATCGGTATTCCCGATCATCAGCTACTCCGGCAATGCTGCCCTGGAGTACGTAGGCTATCGCCTGGGCGAACCCGCCTTCGATGTGAAGGAATGTGTCCTGCGTGGCGTGACCTTCGCGGTCCCACTGCGGGTCAAGGTGCGCCTGATCATCTTCGACAAGGAATCGTCGAACAAAGCGATCAAGGACATCAAAGAGCAAGAAGTCTACATGGGTGAAATCCCCCTGATGACTGAGAACGGTACCTTCGTAATCAACGGTACCGAGCGTGTGATCGTTTCCCAGCTGCACCGTTCGCCTGGTGTGTTCTTCGACCACGACCGTGGCAAGACGCACAGCTCCGGCAAGCTGCTGTACTCCGCTCGCATCATCCCTTACCGCGGCTCCTGGCTGGACTTCGAGTTCGACCCGAAGGACTGCGTGTTCGTGCGTATCGACCGTCGCCGCAAACTGCCGGCCTCGGTACTGCTGCGCGCACTGGGTTACAGCACCGAAGAGGTTCTGAACACCTTCTACACCACCAACGTGTTCCACGTTTCCGGCGAAAAACTCAGCCTGGAACTGGTACCTCAGCGTCTGCGTGGTGAAGTTGCGGTCATGGACATCCATGACGAAACCGGCAAGGTCATTGTCGAGCAGGGTCGCCGCATCACTGCGCGCCACATCAACCAGCTCGAGAAAGCCGGCGTCAAGCAGCTCGACGTTCCTATGGAATACGTCCTGGGCCGCACCACCGCCAAGGCTATCGTGCATCCGGCTACCGGCGAGATCCTGGCCGAGTGCAACACCGAGCTGACCACCGAGCTGCTGATCAAGGTCGCCAAGGCACAGGTCGTCCGTATCGAGACCCTGTACACCAACGACATCGATTGCGGTCCGTTCATCTCGGACACCCTGAAGATCGACACCACCAGCAACCAGCTGGAAGCCCTGGTCGAAATCTATCGCATGATGCGTCCAGGCGAGCCGCCAACCAAGGATGCTGCCGAGACCCTGTTCAACAACCTGTTCTTCAGCGCCGAGCGTTACGACCTGTCCGCCGTAGGCCGCATGAAGTTCAACCGTCGTATCGGTCGTACCGAGATCGAAGGTTCGGGCGTGCTGAGCAAGGAAGACATCGTCGAGGTCCTCAAGACCCTGGTCGACATCCGTAACGGCAAAGGCATCGTCGACGACATCGACCACCTGGGTAACCGTCGCGTACGTTGCGTCGGCGAGATGGCCGAGAACCAGTTCCGTGTTGGCCTGGTGCGCGTTGAGCGTGCGGTCAAGGAGCGTCTGTCGATGGCCGAAAGCGAAGGCCTGATGCCGCAAGACCTGATCAACGCCAAGCCGGTAGCGGCGGCGGTGAAAGAGTTCTTCGGTTCCAGCCAGCTGTCGCAGTTCATGGACCAGAACAACCCGCTTTCCGAGATCACCCACAAGCGCCGCGTTTCTGCACTCGGCCCTGGCGGTCTGACCCGTGAGCGTGCTGGCTTCGAAGTCCGTGACGTACACCCGACCCACTACGGCCGTGTGTGCCCGATCGAGACCCCTGAAGGTCCGAACATCGGTCTGATCAACTCCCTGGCAGCCTATGCCCGCACCAACCAGTACGGCTTCCTCGAAAGCCCGTATCGCGTGGTGAAGGAAGGCGTGGTCAGCGACGACATCGTGTTCCTGTCGGCCATTGAAGAAGCGGATCACGTCATCGCCCAGGCTTCGGCAGCGATGAACGAGAAGAAGCAGCTGATCGATGAGCTGGTAGCGGTTCGTCACCTGAACGAATTCACCGTCAAGGCGCCAGAAGACGTCACCTTGATGGACGTTTCGCCGAAGCAGGTTGTTTCGGTCGCAGCGTCGCTGATTCCGTTCCTCGAGCACGACGACGCCAACCGTGCACTCATGGGTTCGAACATGCAGCGTCAGGCTGTACCGACCCTGCGCGCTGACAAGCCGCTGGTAGGTACCGGCATGGAGCGCAACGTTGCCCGTGACTCCGGCGTCTGCGTCGTGGCCCGTCGTGGCGGCGTGATCGACTCGGTCGATGCCAGCCGTATCGTCGTGCGTGTTGCCGATGACGAAGTCGAAACCGGTGAAGCAGGTGTAGATATCTACAACCTGACCAAATACACCCGTTCGAACCAGAACACTTGCATCAACCAGCGTCCGCTGGTCAGCAAGGGTGATGTGGTCAAGCGTCACGACATCATGGCCGACGGCCCGTCCACCGATATGGGTGAACTGGCACTGGGTCAGAACATGCGCATCGCGTTCATGGCGTGGAACGGCTTCAACTTCGAAGACTCCATCTGCCTGTCCGAGCGTGTGGTTCAGGAAGATCGCTTCACCACGATCCACATTCAGGAACTGACCTGTGTGGCGCGTGACACCAAGCTTGGCCCAGAGGAAATCACCGCAGACATCCCGAACGTGGGTGAAGCTGCGCTGAACAAGCTGGACGAAGCCGGTATCGTTTACGTAGGTGCCGAAGTCGGCGCTGGCGACATTCTGGTTGGTAAGGTCACTCCGAAAGGCGAGACCCAACTGACGCCGGAAGAGAAGCTGCTGCGTGCCATCTTCGGTGAGAAGGCCAGCGACGTTAAAGACACCTCCCTGCGTGTGCCAACCGGCACCAAGGGTACTGTCATCGACGTCCAGGTCTTCACCCGTGACGGCGTTGAGCGCGACAGCCGCGCCCTGGCCATCGAGAAGATGCAGTTGGACGAGATCCGCAAGGACCTCAACGAAGAGTTCCGCATCGTCGAAGGTGCAACCTTCGAGCGTCTGCGTTCCGCCCTGAACGGCCAAGTGGTCGACGGTGGTGCGGGCCTGAAGAAAGGCACCGTGATCACTGACGAAGTACTGGACGGTCTGGAGCACGGCCAGTGGTTCAAACTGCGCATGGCCGAAGACGCGCTGAACGAACAGCTGGAAAAGGCTCAGGCTTACATCGTCGATCGCCGTCGTCTGCTGGACGACAAGTTCGAAGACAAGAAGCGCAAGCTGCAGCAAGGCGACGACCTGGCACCGGGCGTACTGAAGATCGTCAAGGTCTACCTGGCTATCCGCCGCCGCATCCAGCCGGGCGACAAGATGGCAGGCCGTCACGGTAACAAAGGTGTGGTCTCGGTGATCATGCCGGTCGAAGACATGCCGCACGACGCCAACGGTACTCCGGTCGACGTCGTACTGAACCCACTGGGCGTACCTTCGCGTATGAACGTCGGTCAGATCCTTGAAACCCACCTGGGCCTCGCGGCCAAAGGCCTGGGCGAGAAGATCGACCGGATGCTCGAAGAGCAGCGCAAAGCCGCTGAGCTGCGCGTGTTCCTGACCGAGATCTACAACGAGATCGGCGGTCGTCAGGAAAGCCTGGAAGAGTTCACCGACGCAGAGATCCTTGCCCTGGCAAACAACCTGAAGAAGGGCGTGCCTATGGCTACCCCAGTCTTCGACGGTGCCAAGGAAAGCGAGATCAAGGCCATGCTGAAACTGGCAGACATGCCAGAAAGCGGCCAGATGGTGCTGTTCGATGGCCGTACCGGCAACAAGTTCGAGCGTCCTGTGACCGTTGGTTACATGTACATGCTCAAGCTGAACCACTTGGTGGACGACAAGATGCACGCGCGTTCCACTGGTTCCTATAGCCTGGTTACCCAGCAGCCGCTGGGTGGTAAGGCGCAGTTCGGTGGTCAGCGTTTCGGGGAAATGGAAGTGTGGGCGCTGGAAGCATACGGCGCGGCATACACCCTGCAAGAAATGCTCACAGTGAAGTCGGACGACGTGAACGGCCGTACCAAGATGTACAAGAACATCGTGGATGGCGATCACCGTATGGAGCCGGGCATGCCCGAGTCCTTCAACGTGTTGATCAAAGAGATCCGTTCGCTCGGTATCGATATCGATCTGGAAACCGAATAACACGTGACGCGAAGGGGAGCGGGGCAGGTAATGCCCGCTTCCTGCTCCGCCAGGAGGAAAGGCCTTGAAAGACCTACTGAATTTGCTGAAAAACCAGGGTCAAGTCGAAGAGTTCGACGCCATCCGCATCGGTCTGGCGTCGCCTGAAATGATCCGTTCGTGGTCGTTCGGTGAAGTTAAGAAGCCGGAAACCATCAACTACCGTACGTTCAAACCTGAACGTGACGGCCTGTTCTGCGCCAAGATCTTTGGCCCAGTCAAGGACTACGAGTGCCTGTGCGGCAAGTACAAGCGCCTCAAGCACCGCGGTGTGATCTGCGAGAAGTGCGGCGTTGAAGTTGCCCTGGCCAAGGTTCGTCGTGAGCGCATGGCGCACATCGAACTGGCCTCGCCGGTTGCCCACATCTGGTTCCTGAAGTCGCTGCCGTCCCGTATCGGCCTGCTGATGGACATGACCCTGCGTGATATCGAGCGCGTTCTCTACTTCGAGAGCTATGTCGTTATCGACCCAGGCATGACCACCCTTGAAAAAGGCCAGCTGCTGAACGACGAGCAGTACTTCGAAGCGCTGGAAGAGTTCGGTGACGACTTCGACGCCCGCATGGGTGCCGAGGCTGTCCGCGAGCTGCTGCACGCTATCGACCTGGAGCACGAGATCGGTCGCCTGCGCGAAGAAATTCCGCAGACCAACTCGGAAACCAAGATCAAGAAGCTGTCCAAGCGCCTGAAGCTGATGGAAGCTTTCCAGGGCTCGGGCAACCTGCCTGAGTGGATGGTCCTGACCGTCCTGCCAGTACTGCCGCCGGACCTGCGTCCGCTGGTACCGCTGGATGGTGGCCGCTTCGCGACCTCCGACCTGAACGATCTGTATCGTCGGGTGATCAACCGTAACAACCGTCTGAAGCGCCTGCTCGATCTGTCGGCGCCGGACATCATCGTGCGCAACGAAAAGCGCATGCTGCAGGAAGCGGTCGACGCCCTGCTGGACAACGGCCGTCGCGGTCGCGCCATCACTGGCTCGAACAAGCGTCCGCTGAAGTCCCTGGCTGACATGATCAAAGGTAAGCAAGGTCGTTTCCGTCAGAACTTGCTCGGTAAGCGCGTGGACTACTCCGGTCGTTCGGTAATTACCGTAGGCCCGACCCTGCGTCTGCACCAGTGCGGTCTGCCGAAGAAAATGGCCCTCGAGCTGTTCAAGCCGTTCATTTTCGGCAAGCTGGAAATGCGTGGTCTGGCGACCACCATCAAGGCTGCCAAGAAGATGGTCGAGCGCGAGCTGCCAGAGGTGTGGGACGTTCTCGCCGAGGTCATCCGCGAACACCCCGTACTGCTCAACCGTGCACCGACCCTTCACCGTCTGGGTATCCAGGCGTTCGAGCCTGTGCTCATCGAAGGTAAGGCGATCCAGCTGCACCCGTTGGTCTGTGCGGCGTACAACGCCGACTTCGACGGTGACCAGATGGCCGTTCACGTGCCGCTGACGCTGGAAGCCCAGCTCGAAGCGCGCGCGCTGATGATGTCGACCAACAACATTCTGTCGCCAGCCAACGGTGAGCCAATCATCGTTCCGTCGCAGGACGTTGTACTGGGTCTGTACTACATGACCCGTGAAGCCATCAACGCCAAGGGCGAAGGTCGCGTATTCGCAGACCTGCAAGAAGTCGACCGCGTATTCCGCGCCGGCGAAGCTGCCCTGCACGCGAAAATCAAGGTCCGTATCAACGAGACCGTGAATGACCGTGATGGCTCCGTCACCAAGAACACCCGCATCGTCGACACCACCGTCGGCCGTGCGCTGTTGTTCCAGGTTGTACCGGCAGGTCTGCCGTACGACGTGGTCAACCAGCCGATGAAGAAGAAAGCGATCTCCAAGCTGATCAACCAGTGCTACCGCGTGGTTGGTCTGAAAGAGACCGTCATCTTCGCTGACCAGCTGATGTACACCGGTTTTGCCTACTCGACCATTTCCGGCGTTTCGATCGGTGTTAACGACTTCGTTATCCCGGACGAAAAAGCCCGCATCATCGGTACTGCTACCGACGAAGTGAAGGAAATCGAGAGCCAGTACGCCTCCGGCCTGGTAACCCAGGGCGAGAAGTACAACAAGGTCATCGACTTGTGGTCGAAGGCGAACGACGAAGTGTCCAAGGCGATGATGGCCAACCTCTCGAAAGAGAAGGTCATCGACCGCGAGGGCAAGGAAGTCGAGCAAGAGTCCTTCAACTCGATGTACATGATGGCTGACTCGGGTGCGCGGGGTTCCGCAGCACAGATCCGTCAGCTGGCCGGTATGCGTGGTCTGATGGCCAAGCCGGACGGCTCGATCATCGAGACGCCGATCACCGCGAACTTCCGTGAAGGTCTGAGCGTACTCCAGTACTTCATCTCGACTCACGGTGCTCGTAAGGGTCTGGCGGATACTGCACTGAAAACTGCGAACTCCGGTTACCTGACGCGTCGTCTGGTAGACGTGGCGCAAGATCTGGTCGTGACCGAGATCGACTGTGGCACCGACCACGGCCTGCTGATGACTCCGCACATCGAAGGCGGTGACGTTGTCGAGCCGCTGGGTGAGCGCGTACTGGGCCGTGTCATTGCCCGTGACGTGTTCAAGCCAGGCACCGAGGACGTCATCGTCCCAGCCGGTACCCTGGTTGACGAGCAGTGGGTCGAGTTCATCGAGCTGAACAGCATCGACGAAGTTATCGTGCGTTCGCCGATCAACTGCGAAACCCGCTACGGTATCTGCGCCAAGTGCTACGGTCGTGACCTGGCTCGTGGTCACCAGGTGAACATCGGTGAAGCTGTCGGCGTTATCGCTGCACAGTCGATCGGTGAGCCGGGTACCCAGCTGACCATGCGTACGTTCCACATCGGTGGTGCTGCAAGCCGGACCTCGGCTGCCGACAGCGTCCAGGTGAAGAACGGCGGTATGGTTCGTCTGCACAACCTGAAGCAGGTCGTGCGCGCCGATGGCAACCTGGTTGCCGTATCGCGTTCCGGCGAGCTGGCCATTGCCGATGAATTCGGTCGTGAGCGTGAGCGTTACAAGCTGCCTTACGGTGCGGTCATTTCGGTCAAGGAAGGTGACAAGGTCGAAGCTGGCGCCATCGTCGCCAAGTGGGACCCGCACACCCACCCGATCGTTACCGAGCTGAAAGGTACCGTGACCTTCGTGGGCATGGAAGAAAACATCACCATCAAGCGTCAGACCGACGAACTGACTGGTTTGACCAACATCGAAGTTCTGGACGTCAAGGATCGCCCTGCCGCAGGCAAGGAAATCCGTCCGGCAATCAAGATGGTCGATGCCAACGGCAAGGACCTGTACCTGCCAGGTACCGACGTACCGGCTCAGTACTTCCTGCCGGCCAACGCCCTTGTTGGTGTGGCTGACGGTGCACAGATCGGTGTTGGTGACGTTATCGCGCGTATCCCGCAAGAAACGTCGAAGACCCGCGACATCACCGGTGGTCTGCCGCGCGTTGCCGACTTGTTCGAAGCGCGTCGTCCGAAAGAAGCCTCGATTCTGGCTGAAGTCAGCGGCACCATCGCGTTCGGTAAAGAGACCAAAGGCAAGCGCCGTCTGGTCATTACGCCGACCGACGGTAGCGATCCGTACGAAGAGCTGATTCCGAAGTGGCGCCACCTGAACGTCTTCGAAGGCGAACAGGTAAACCGCGGCGAAGTTATCTCCGACGGCCCGAGCGATCCGCACGACATCCTGCGTCTGCTGGGTGTGAGCGCGCTGGCCAAGTACATCGTCAACGAGATCCAGGACGTTTACCGCCTGCAAGGCGTTAAGATCAACGACAAGCACATCGAGACCATCCTGCGTCAGATGCTGCGTAAGGTCGAGATCGCCGAGTCGGGTGATTCCAGCTTCATCAAGGGCGACCAGATGGAACTGACTCACGTACTGGTCGAGAACGAGCGTCTCGCTAGCGAAGACAAGTTCATCTCGAAGTTCTCGCGTGTGCTGCTGGGTATCACCAAGGCGTCGCTGTCGACCGAATCGTTCATCTCCGCGGCTTCCTTCCAGGAAACCACCCGCGTACTGACCGAAGCGGCTGTCACCGGCAAGCGCGATTACCTGCGCGGCCTGAAAGAGAACGTGGTCGTGGGTCGTCTGATCCCGGCCGGTACTGGTCTGGCTTACCACAGCGAGCGCAAGCGCCGCCGTGATGCCGACAAACCGCTGCGTGTGAGCGCCAGTGAGGTGGAAGCCGCACTGACCGAAGCGCTGAATTCCAGCGGTAACTAAGTACAGGGCAGGGCCCCGGCAAGCCCCGAACGGCCATCGTCGACATGAATTGTTGCCGATGACCGGGCGGGGAGGGCCGGGGCCTCGTCTTGACTGGGTGCAAGATCCTCCGTAGACTTTTGTACCCTTAAATTTGGTGAGGCTCCGTCTCGCCAATTTTTGGCTTTCTTGCAAGACAATAGAGTCGCAAGACAATCAGTGGAGCTAGTAGATGGCAACTATCAACCAGCTGGTACGTCAGCCGCGTAAGCGTTCGGTCGAGAAGTCCGACGTTCCTGCGCTGCAGAACTGCCCGCAACGTCGTGGCGTGTGCACCCGCGTGTACACCACCACGCCGAAAAAACCTAACTCGGCACTGCGTAAAGTTTGCCGTGTGCGTCTGACCAACGGTTTCGAGGTTTCCTCGTACATCGGCGGTGAAGGCCACAACCTGCAAGAGCACAGCGTCGTCCTGATCCGTGGCGGCCGTGTAAAAGACTTGCCAGGTGTTCGTTACCACACCGTTCGCGGCTCTCTGGATACTTCGGGCGTTAAAGGCCGTAACCAGGGTCGTTCGAAGTACGGTACCAAGCGTCCGAAGTAATCGGTCGTTTGCACCCATCCATTTTTTTGAGTCGATAAGAGTAAGGTCGGGCAGGGGTCGAAGACCCACGTCCCGGGCTAACCTGAAGACCGTTTGAGGGCTTATCATGCCAAGACGTCGTGTAGCAGCAAAACGTGAGATTCTGGACGATCCTAAATACGGATCCCAAATCCTCGCCAAGTTCATGAACCACGTGATGGAAAGCGGCAAGAAGGCCGTGGCCGAGCGCATCGTTTACGGTGCACTGGACAAGGTCAAAGAGCGCAAGAACAGCGACCCCCTGGAAATCTTCGAGAAAGCTCTCGACGCCATCGCTCCGCTGGTCGAAGTAAAGTCCCGTCGTGTCGGCGGTGCCACTTACCAGGTTCCGGTTGAAGTTCGTCCATCCCGTCGTAATGCTCTGGCAATGCGCTGGCTCGTAGACTACGCCCGCAAGCGCGGCGAGAAGTCGATGGCTCTGCGCCTGGCTGGCGAGCTGCTGGATGCTGCTGAAGGCAAGGGTGCTGCAGTCAAGAAGCGTGAAGACGTTCACCGTATGGCTGAAGCCAACAAAGCGTTCTCGCACTACCGCTTCTAATTCAAGCATCAATCATTTTGCGAGGGCTTTATGGCTCGTACTACAGCAATTAACCGCTACCGTAACATTGGTATCTGTGCCCACGTTGACGCGGGCAAGACCACCACTACCGAGCGGATCCTGTTCTACACAGGCCTGAGCCACAAGATGGGCGAGGTGCACGACGGCGCCGCGACCACCGACTGGATGGTTCAGGAGCAGGAGCGGGGTATTACCATTACCTCCGCTGCCGTAACTACCTTCTGGAAGGGCTCTGTTGGTCAGTACGACAACTACCGCGTAAACGTCATCGATACCCCCGGCCACGTTGACTTCACCATTGAAGTAGAGCGTTCGCTGCGCGTACTCGACGGCGCGGTCGTTGTGTTCTGCGGTACCTCCGGCGTTGAACCTCAGTCCGAAACCGTATGGCGTCAGGCCAACAAATACGGCGTTCCACGTGTTGTTTACGTGAACAAGATGGACCGTGCCGGTGCAAACTTCCTGCGCGTCGTAGGTCAGATCAAGAACCGTCTGGGTCACACCCCGGTTCCTGTTCAGCTGGCCATCGGTTCGGAAGATAACTTCCAGGGTCAGGTCGACCTGATCAAGATGAAGGCTATCTACTGGAACGACGACGACAAAGGCACCACCTATCGCGAGGAAGAAATTCCTGCCGATATGCTGGAGCTGGCTGAAGAGTGGCGCTCCAACATGGTTGAGGCGGCTGCCGAGGCCAGCGAAGAGCTGATGAACAAGTACCTGGAAGGCGAAGAGCTGACCGTCGAAGAGATCAAAGCCGGTCTGCGCGCGCGCACCCTGGCCAGCGAAATCGTACCGGCCGTCTGCGGTTCGTCGTTCAAGAACAAGGGCGTTCCCCTGGTTCTCGATGCCGTCATCGACTACCTGCCTGCTCCGACCGAGATTCCTGCAATCCAGGGTATCAACCCGGATGACAAGGATCTGGACAAAGACGATCCGGCTGTTCGTAAAGACGAGCGTCACGCTGACGACGACGAGCCGTTCTCGGCTCTGGCGTTCAAGATCGCGACTGACCCGTTCGTGGGTACTCTTACCTTCGTTCGCGTCTACTCGGGTGTTCTGACCTCCGGTGACTCCGTCATCAACTCGGTCAAGGGCAAGAAAGAGCGCGTTGGTCGTATGGTGCAGATGCACGCCAACCAGCGTGAAGAGATCAAGGAAGTGCGCGCTGGCGACATCGCGGCCCTGATCGGCATGAAGGACGTGACCACAGGCGAAACCCTGTGCAACGCCGACAAGCCAATCATCCTTGAGCGTATGGACTTCCCTGAGCCGGTTATTTCGCTCTCCGTAGAGCCGAAAACCAAGGCTGACCAGGAGAAGATGGGTATCGCTCTGGGCAAACTGGCCCAGGAAGACCCGTCGTTCCGCGTCAAGACCGACGAAGAGACTGGTCAGACCATCATCTCGGGCATGGGTGAGCTGCACCTGGACATCCTCGTTGACCGCATGAAGCGCGAGTTCAACGTCGAAGCCAACATCGGTAAGCCTCAGGTTTCGTACCGCGAGAAGATCACCAAGTCCAACGTCGAGATCGAAGGCAAGTTCGTTCGTCAGTCGGGCGGTCGTGGTCAGTTCGGTCACTGCTGGATCCGTTTCTCGGAGCCGGACGTCGACGAGAAGGGCAACATCACCGAAGGTCTGGTCTTCACCAACGAAGTCGTTGGTGGTGTGATTCCTAAGGAATTCATCGCCCCGATCCAGAAGGGTATCGAAGAGCAGATGAAAAACGGCGTTGTTGCCGGCTATCCGCTGCTCGGCCTGAAGGCCACGGTATTCGACGGTTCGTACCACGACGTCGACTCCAACGAAATGGCGTTCAAAATCGCTGCTTCGATGGCGACCAAGCAACTGGCCCAGAAGGGCGGTGGCGTGGTGCTTGAGCCGATCATGAAGGTCGAAGTTGTAACCCCGGAAGACTACCTGGGTGACGTGATGGGTGACCTGAGCCGTCGTCGCGGGATGATCCAGGGTAATGAAGACTCGGTGTCCGGCAAGGTAATCACTGCTGAGGTACCGCTCGGAGAAATGTTCGGTTATGCGACCGACGTTCGTTCCATGTCTCAGGGTCGCGCAAGCTACTCCATGGAATTCTCCAAATACGCCGAAGCTCCGTCGAACATCGTCGAAGCACTCGTTAAAAAACAAGGCTAATCCCCTTTAGGCAAGAGGTTCACTGTCGTGGCTAAAGAAAAATTTGATCGTTCCCTTCCCCACGTTAACGTCGGCACCATCGGCCACGTTGACCACGGTAAGACCACTCTGACCGCAGCTCTGACTCGCGTCTGCTCCGAGGTTTTCGGTTCGGCAGTCGTTGAGTTCGACAAGATCGACTCGGCTCCGGAAGAAAAAGCGCGCGGTATCACCATCAACACCGCTCACGTCGAGTACAACTCGAACATTCGTCACTACGCTCACGTCGACTGCCCAGGTCACGCTGACTACGTGAAGAACATGATCACCGGTGCTGCCCAGATGGACGGCGCGATCCTGGTTTGCTCGGCCGCCGATGGTCCGATGCCACAAACCCGTGAGCACATCCTGCTGTCCCGTCAGGTTGGCGTTCCGTACATCGTGGTCTTCCTGAACAAGGCTGACCTGGTAGACGACGCTGAGCTGCTGGAACTGGTCGAGATGGAAGTTCGCGACCTGCTGTCCACCTACGACTTCCCAGGCGACGACACCCCGATCATCATCGGTTCGGCTCGTATGGCGCTGGAAGGCAAAGACGACAACGAAATGGGCACCAGCGCTGTCAAGAAGCTGGTTGAAACTCTGGACAGCTACATCCCAGAGCCAGAGCGTGCTATCGACAAGCCGTTCCTGATGCCAATCGAAGACGTATTCTCGATCTCGGGTCGTGGTACCGTTGTTACCGGCCGTATCGAGCGTGGTATCGTCCGCGTTCAAGATCCGCTGGAAATCGTTGGTCTGCGTGACACCACCACCACCACCTGCACCGGTGTTGAGATGTTCCGCAAGCTGCTGGACGAAGGTCGTGCTGGCGAGAACTGCGGCGTTCTGCTGCGTGGTACCAAGCGTGACGACGTTGAGCGTGGCCAGGTTCTGGTCAAGCCAGGTTCGGTCAAGCCGCACACCAAGTTCACCGCAGAAGTCTACGTCCTGTCGAAGGAAGAAGGCGGCCGTCACACTCCGTTCTTCAAAGGCTACCGTCCTCAGTTCTACTTCCGTACCACTGACGTGACCGGTAACTGCGAACTGCCGGAAGGCGTTGAAATGGTAATGCCAGGTGACAACATTCAGATGACTGTCACTCTGATCAAGACCATCGCAATGGAAGACGGTCTGCGCTTCGCTATCCGTGAAGGCGGTCGTACCGTCGGCGCCGGCGTCGTAGCCAAAATCATCGAGTAATCACTCGACCGATTGAAAAAACCCCCGCTCAGCGGGGGTTTTTTTTATTGGGTTGACACTAAATTGGGGCGTCTATAGAATCACGCCTCCTTTTAGCGGGCGTAGTGCGTCCGTTGGGAACAGCCTGGAGTCTGAAATCCAATGCAAAATCAGCAAATCCGTATCAGGTTGAAGGCTTTCGACCATCGCCTGATCGACCAATCCACCCAGGAAATCGTGGAAACCGCGAAACGTACTGGTGCACAAGTGCGTGGTCCAATTCCACTGCCTACCC
Source organism: Pseudomonas sp. 5.2 (assembly GCF_059025405.1). Lineage (NCBI taxonomy): Bacteria > Pseudomonadati > Pseudomonadota > Gammaproteobacteria > Pseudomonadales > Pseudomonadaceae > Pseudomonas > Pseudomonas sp. 5.2. The sequence continues at coordinate 117,540 of NZ_JBYBHH010000019.1, read as the reverse complement.
GCAAAGAGCGTTTCACCGTTCTGGTCTCCCCGCACGTCAACAAAGACGCGCGTGACCAGTACGAGATTCGCACTCATAAGCGTGTTCTGGACATCGTCCAGCCAACGGATAAAACCGTTGACGCGCTGATGAAGCTTGATCTCGCGGCAGGTGTGGAAGTGCAGATCAGCCTCGGCTAAGACTTCGGTCTTGTCCGTGTAACGCTCTGAAATGGGCGGCCATAGCGGGTGAAAGCCCCGTACACTCATGAGGTTACAACATGACTATTGGTGTAGTCGGTCGTAAATGCGGTATGACCCGCGTTTTCACCGAAGAAGGTGTCTCCATTCCGGTCACGGTCATTGAGATCGAGCCGAATCGCGTCACCCAGTTCAAGACTGAAGAAACCGATGGCTACCGTGCAGTGCAAGTCACTGTCGGCGAGCGTCGTGCTTCGCGTGTGACTGCTGCTCAAGCAGGTCACTTCGCTAAAGCGAACGTTGCCGCTGGTCGCGGTGTCTGGGAGTTCCGCCTTGAAGAAGGCGAGTTCCAGGCTGGCGACTCGATCAAAGCTGAACTCTTCACTGCAGGCCAGCTGGTAGACGTTACTGGTCAGTCCAAAGGTAAAGGCTTCGCCGGTACCATCAAGCGCTGGAACTTCCGTGGTCAGGACAACACCCACGGTAACTCCGTGTCGCACCGCGTCCCAGGCTCCATCGGCCAGTGCCAGACTCCTGGTCGTGTGTTCAAGGGCAAAAAAATGTCCGGTCACATGGGCGCCGAGCGCGTGACTGTTCAGTCCCTGGAAGTAGTACGCGTAGACGCTGAACGCAACCTGCTGCTGATCAAGGGTGCCGTACCTGGCGCTACTGGCGGCGACGTGGTTGTACGTCCGGCTGTCAAGGCTCGCGGTTAAGGGGAAACTGACATGCAACTTAATGTAAATGACGCTCAGGCGATCGAAGTTTCCGAACTGACTTTCGGTGGCGAATTCAACGAGACGCTGGTTCACCAAGCAGTCGTGGCCTACATGGCCGGCGGCCGTCAGGGCACCAAGCAGCAAAAGACCCGTTCCGACGTGGCTGGTGGCGGTAAGCGCCCATGGCGTCAGAAGGGTACTGGCCGTGCTCGTGCTGGTACCACTCGTGGTCCGATCTGGCGTGGCGGTGGTGTTACCTTCGCAGCTCGCCCTCAAGATCACTCGCAAAAGCTCAACAAGAAGATGTATCGCGCAGCTCTGCGCTCCATCCTCGCTGAGCTGGTGCGTAGCGACCGTCTGGTCGTGGTTCAGGACTTCGCTGTTGAAGCACCGAAAACCAAAGATCTGCTGAACAAGCTGAACGGCATGGGTCTGAGCGACGTTCTGATCGTTTCGGACGCTGTTGATCAGAACCTGTACCTGGCTGCTCGCAACCTGCCACACGTCGATGTACGTGACGTGCAAGGTTCCGACCCGGTCAGTCTGATCGCATACGAGAAAGTGTTGATCACTGTCTCGGCCGTGAAGAAATTCGAGGAGCTGCTGGGATGAACCAGGAACGCGTATTCAAAGTCCTCCTTGGCCCGCACGTTTCCGAGAAGGCTACCGTTCTGGCTGAGAAAAAAGGCCAGTTCGTATTCAAGGTTGCTACTGACGCAACCAAGCTGGAAATCAAGAAAGCTGTCGAAGGCCTGTTCAACGTAAAAGTTGAAAACGTGTCGACCGTTAACGTTCTGGGTAAAACCAAGCGTACCGCACGTGGTCTGGGCAAGCGTAATGACTGGAAGAAGGCAATTGTCTCCCTTCAGCCAGGCCAAGATCTCGATTTCAGCAGCAGTGCTGAGTAAGGAAGGGGTGCATCATGGCAATCGTTAAATGCAAACCGACTTCCCCTGGCCGCCGTTTCGTGGTCAAGGTGGTCAACAAGGAGCTCCACAAGGGCGCTCCTCACGCACCGCTGCTCGAGAAGAAATCGAAGTCTGGTGGTCGTAACAACAATGGCCGCATTACCACTCGTCACGTTGGTGGTGGTCATAAGCAGCATTACCGTCTGGTCGACTTCCGTCGCAACGACAAAGATGGCATCCCAGCCACTGTCGAGCGTATCGAATACGATCCAAACCGTACTGCTCACATCGCCCTGCTGTGCTATGCAGACGGTGAGCGTCGCTACATCATCGCCCCTAAAGGCGTGAGCGCTGGCGACCAGCTGATCGCAGGTTCCCTGGCCCCAATCAAGGCCGGTAACTCCCTGCAGCTGCGTAACATCCCAGTAGGTAGCACTATTCACGGCATCGAACTGAAGCCGGGTAAAGGTGCACAGATCGCTCGTTCCGCTGGTGCTTCGGCTCAGCTGATCGCTCGCGAAGGTGTCTACGTGACCCTGCGTCTGCGCTCTGGTGAAATGCGTAAAGTACTGGCTGAGTGCCGTGCGACCCTGGGCGAAGTCTCGAACTCCGAGCACAGCCTGCGTTCGCTGGGTAAAGCAGGTGCCAAACGCTGGCGCGGCGTTCGCCCAACCGTTCGTGGCGTTGCCATGAACCCGGTTGACCACCCGCATGGTGGTGGTGAAGGTCGTACCTCCGGTGGTCGTCATCCGGTATCGCCATGGGGCTTCCCAACCAAGGGTGCTAAAACCCGTGGTAATAAGCGTACCGACAACATGATCGTCCGTCGTCGCAAGTAACTAGAGGGATACGACAGTGCCACGTTCTCTGAAAAAAGGTCCTTTTATCGATCTTCACCTGTTGAAGAAGGTCGAAGTGGCGGTGGAGAAGAACGATCGCAAGCCAGTTAAAACCTGGTCGCGTCGCTCGATGATCCTGCCACAAATGGTCGGTCTGACCATCGCGGTTCACAACGGTCGCCAACATGTCCCAGTTCTCGTGAACGAAGACATGGTCGGCCACAAACTGGGCGAGTTCGCCGGTACCCGCACCTATCGCGGGCACGTGGCTGACAAGAAAGCCAAGCGTTAAGGGGTAAGGAAATGGAAGTAGCCGCTAAGTTGTCGGGCGCTCGCATCTCCGCCCAGAAAGCCCGCTTGGTCGCCGACCAGATCCGCGGGAAGAAGGTGGGCGAAGCGCTCAACCTGTTGGCCTTCAGCAGCAAAAAAGCCGCTGAAATCATGAAGAAAGTCCTCGAGTCGGCCGTTGCCAACGCCGAACACAACGAAGGCGCAGACGTTGATGACCTGAAGGTCTCCACCGTCTTCGTCAACGAAGGGCGTTCGCTGAAGCGCATCATGCCACGTGCCAAAGGCCGTGCTGATCGCATCGTCAAGCGGTCTTGCCATATCACTGTCAAGGTTGCGGACAAGTAACGGAGTCGATCAGATGGGTCAGAAAGTACATCCCACTGGCATTCGCCTGGGAATCGTCAAGGAGCACACCTCCGTCTGGTACGCAGACGGTGCTACTTACGCAGATTACCTGTTGAAGGATCTGAAAACACGTGAGTACCTCCAAGACAAACTAAAAAGCGCGTCCGTAAGCCGTATCGATATTCATCGTCCGGCTCAAACTGCACGCATCACCATCCACACCGCTCGTCCCGGTATCGTTATCGGTAAGAAAGGTGAGGATGTCGAGAAGCTGCGTCAGGACCTGACCAAGCAGATGGGTGTGCCTGTGCACATCAACATCGAAGAGATCCGCAAGCCGGAACTCGACGCTATGCTGGTTGCGCAGAGCGTAGCTCAGCAGCTGGAACGCCGCGTAATGTTCCGTCGCGCCATGAAGCGCGCCGTACAGAACGCCATGCGTATTGGTGCCAAGGGCATCAAGATCCAGGTGAGCGGTCGTCTCGGCGGCGCCGAGATTGCTCGTACCGAGTGGTATCGCGAAGGTCGTGTGCCTCTGCACACCCTGCGTGCCGATATCGACTACAACACCTACGAAGCTCACACCACTTACGGTGTGATCGGTGTGAAGGTTTGGATCTTCAAAGGCGAAGTTATTGGTGGTCGCCAAGAAGAACTGAAACCACAAGCACCAGCGCCTCGTAAAAAAGCTGCTAAGTAAGGGGTACGCCAAATGTTGCAACCAAAGCGTACAAAATTCCGCAAGCAGATGACTGGCCACAACCGTGGTCTGGCACTGCGCGGTAGCAAAGTCAGCTTCGGCGAATTCGCCCTGAAAGCTGTTGCTCGCGGTCGCCTCACCGCTCGCCAGATCGAGTCGGCACGTCGTGCTCTGACTCGTCACGTGAAACGTGGCGGTAAGATCTGGATCCGTGTCTTCCCGGACAAGCCGATCTCCAAGAAACCTCTCGAGGTTCGTATGGGTAAAGGTAAGGGTTCCGTGGAATACTGGGTTGCCCAGATCCAGCCAGGCAAAGTCCTGTACGAGATCGAGGGTGTTTCTGAAGAGCTGGCGCGCGAAGCTTTCGCCCTGGCTGCTGCAAAGCTGCCTCTCGCCACCTCCTTTGTTAAGCGGACGGTGATGTGATGAAAGCGAATGAACTTCGTGAAAAATCGGCACAGCAGCTGAACGAGCAACTGCTCGGCTTGCTGCGCGACCAGTTCAATCTGCGTATGCAGAAAGCAACTGGCCAGTTGGGGCAGTCGCACCTGCTCTCGCAAGTTAAGCGTGACATCGCTCGCGTGAAAACTGTGCTCAACCAGCAGGCAGGTAAGTGATCATGGCTGAAGCTGAAAAAACCGTCCGTACGCTGACTGGCCGTGTCGTCAGCGACAAAATGGACAAGACCATCACCGTTCTGATCGAGCGTCGCGTAAAGCACCCGATCTACGGTAAATACGTTAAGCGTTCGACTAAGCTGCACGCGCACGACGAAGCCAACCAGTGCAAGATCGGCGACAAGGTTTCCATCCGTGAAACCCGTCCGCTGGCCAAGACCAAGTCCTGGGCACTGGTTGAAGTCCTCGAACGCGCTGTTGAAGTCTAAGGGCTAGGGGTCGGAGAAATTTTATGATTCAGACTCAATCCATGCTCGATGTGGCCGATAACAGCGGCGCTCGTCGCGTCATGTGCATCAAGGTGCTCGGCGGTTCGCACCGCCGTTACGCCGGCATCGGTGACATCATCAAAGTAACCGTCAAGGAAGCAATTCCGCGCGGTAAGGTCAAAAAAGGCCAAGTGATGACCGCTGTTGTCGTCCGTACCCGTCACGGTGTACGTCGCGCTGACGGTTCCATCATTCGTTTCGACGGCAACGCTGCTGTTCTGCTGAACAACAAGCAAGAGCCGATCGGCACTCGCATCTTCGGGCCAGTGACCCGTGAACTTCGTACTGAGAAGTTCATGAAGATCGTCTCGCTCGCCCCTGAAGTGCTGTAAGGAGATCCGACATGCAAAAGATTCGTCGTGACGACGAGATCATCGTGATCGCCGGCAAAGACAAAGGTAAGCGCGGTAAGGTGCTGAAGGTTCTCGCTGATGACCGTCTGGTCATCGGTGGCGTGAACCTGGTCAAGCGTCATACCAAGCCTAACCCGATGGCGGGCGTTCAGGGCGGTATCGTCGAGAAAGAAGCGCCTCTGCACGCTTCCAACGTTGCCATCTTCAACGGCGAAACCAACAAGGCTGACCGCGTTGGTTTCAAAGTAGAAGACGGTAAGAAAATTCGTGTCTTCAAGTCGACCCAAAAAGCGGTTGATGCTTGAACACTGCTAGGTAGAAGACCATGGCACGACTGAAAGAGATTTACCGGAACGAAATCGCTCCCAAGCTTAAGGAAGAACTTAAGCTGTCGAACGTGATGGAAGTTCCGCGCGTTACCAAAATCACCCTGAACATGGGTCTGGGCGAAGCGATCGGCGACAAAAAAGTCATCGAGCACGCTGTTGCCGACCTGGAAAAGATCACCGGTCAAAAGCCGGTCGTGACTTTCGCTCGTAAATCCATCGCGGGCTTCAAAGTCCGTGAAGGATGGCCGATCGGCGTCAAGGTGACCCTGCGTAGCGACAAGATGTACGAATTCCTGGACCGCCTGCTGGCGATCTCCCTGCCTCGGGTTCGCGACTTCCGCGGCCTGAATGCCAAGTCCTTCGATGGCCGTGGCAACTACAGCATGGGCGTGAAAGAGCAGATCATCTTCCCGGAAATCGATTACGACAAGATCGATGCTCTGCGCGGTTTGGACATCACCCTGACCACCACTGCTCGTTCGGATGACGAAGGCCGCGCTCTGCTGCGTGCTTTCAAATTCCCGTTCCGCAACTGATTGGAGTAGGAAAATGGCCAAGAAGAGCATGAAAAACCGCGAGCTGAAGCGTCAGCTCACGGTAGCCAAGTTCGCCAAAAAGCGTGCTGAGCTGAAAGCGACCATCGTCAACCTGAACGCCTCTCCAGAAGAGCGTTTCGCTGCCGTTGTCGCTCTGCAGAAGCAGCCACGTGATGCCAGCGCTGCGCGTCTGCGCAACCGTTGCCGCCTGACCGGTCGTCCTCACGGTGTATACCGTAAGTTCGGCCTGGGCCGTAACATGCTGCGTCAAGCGGCAATGCGCGGTGACGTACCAGGTCTGGTCAAGGCCTCCTGGTAATCGCTGCAGGTGTGATCCCGGTGGAAGGGGAGCAATCTTCCGACCGCCGGTGACCTCGCCAACAAACAAGCCCCTATATGGGGCTTGTTTCGTTTCTACCTTGTGTCTAGAATGACCGGCTCACCTGAGCCTGGGTTTTTTGCCCAATCCGCTCGGGTGGTTGTGATAGCCGCAAGGCTAATAATTCTTGTATCAGGAGCATCTAGCCCATGAGTATGCAGGACCCGTTAGCGGACATGCTAACTCGCATCCGTAATGCCCAGATGGCTGAAAAGTCCGTCGTAAGCATGCCTTCCTCTACGTTGAAGGTCGCGGTTGCCAAAGTTCTGAAGGATGAAGGTTACATCGCTGGCTACCAAGTCAGTGGCGAAGCCAAGCCCTCCCTGTCGATCGAACTGAAGTACTTCGAAGGCCGTCCGGTCATCGAGGAACTGAAGCGCTCCAGCCGTCCAGGCCTGCGCCAGTACAAGGCCGTTACCGATCTGCCGAAAGTACGTGGCGGTTTGGGCGTGTCTATTGTCTCCACCAACAAAGGTGTGATGACTGATCGCGCTGCGCGCGCTGCCGGTGTCGGCGGCGAAGTTCTCTGCACAGTGTTCTAAGGGGGGATAGACATGTCTCGCGTCGCTAAGAACCCCGTTAAGCTGCCATCTGGTGTCGAAGTCAAATTCGCCGGCCAGCAGCTTTCGGTGAAGGGTGCCAAAGGCACTCTCGAACTGAACGTTCACTCGTCTGTTGAAGTTACCGAAGAGTCTGGTGAGCTGCGTTTCGTCGCTCGCAATGGTGACCAGCAAGCTCGCGCCATGGCCGGTACTACCCGCGCTCTGGTCAACAACATGGTCCAGGGCGTAAGCCAAGGCTTCGAGCGCAAGCTCCAGCTGGTCGGTGTTGGTTACAAGGCACAGGCCAAGGGCACTATCCTGAACCTGGCCCTGGGCTTCTCGCACCCAGTGGACTACGAACTGCCAGCCGGTATCACCGCTGAAACGCCTAGCCAGACCGACATCCTGATCAAGGGTATCGACAAGCAGCTGGTAGGTCAGGTGGCCGCTGAAATCCGCGACTTCCGTCCACCAGAGCCTTACAAAGGTAAAGGTGTGCGTTACGCGGACGAAGTAGTCCGTCGTAAAGAAGCCAAGAAGAAGTAGGGCCTAGCAAATGACCGACAAAAAAGTTACTCGACTGCGTCGCGCTCGCAAAGCACGCCTCAAGATGCACGAACTCGAAGTCGTGCGCCTGTGCGTGTTCCGCTCCTCGCAGCACATCTACGCCCAGGTCATTTCGGCCGACGGCAGCAAGGTTCTGGCAAGCGCCTCGACCTTGGACAAAGACCTGCGTGATGGCGCCACTGGCAACATCGACGCGGCCACTAAGGTTGGCAAGCTGGTAGCTGAGCGTGCGAAAGCCGCCGGTGTATCTCAAGTTGCCTTTGACCGTTCCGGCTTCAAGTACCATGGCCGCGTCAAAGCGCTGGCTGATGCTGCTCGTGAAGGCGGGCTGGAGTTCTAAGTTATGGCAAATAACGATCAAAAGCGCGACGAAGGCTACATCGAGAAGCTGGTTCAAGTTAACCGCGTTGCCAAGACCGTAAAAGGCGGCCGTATCTTCACCTTCACCGCGTTGACCGTGGTTGGTGATGGTAAAGGTCGTGTCGGCTTCGGCCGTGGCAAATCGCGCGAAGTACCTGCTGCGATCCAGAAAGCCATGGAAGCTGCTCGTCGCAACATGATCCAGGTTGACCTGAAGGGCACCACCCTGCAGTACGCCACCAAGGCTGCCCACGGCGCCTCGAAGGTTTACATGCAGCCTGCCTCGGAAGGTACCGGTATCATCGCCGGCGGTGCAATGCGTGCTGTCCTGGAAGTTGCTGGCGTTCAGAACGTTCTGGCCAAGTGCTACGGTTCGACCAACCCAGTGAACGTGGTTTACGCCACCTTCAAGGGTCTGAAAGCCATGCAATCTCCTGAATCCATTGCTGCCAAGCGCGGCAAGAGCGTCGAGGAGATCTTCTGATCATGGCAACCGTTAAAGTAACGCTGATCAAGAGCGTCTCGGGCCGTATCCCTAACCACAAACTGTGCGTTAAGGGTCTGGGTCTGCGTCGCATCGGTCACACTGTAGAAGTCCAGGATACTCCCGAGAATCGCGGGATGATCAACAAGGCTTACTACATGCTGCGCGTCGAGGGTTAATCGATGAAACTCAATGATCTGAGTCCAGCGCCGGGTTCCCGTCGCGAAAAGCATCGTCCGGGTCGTGGTATCGGTAGCGGTCTGGGTAAGACCGGCGGCCGTGGCCACAAAGGTCAGACCTCCCGTTCGGGTGGTTCGATCGCTCCGGGCTTCGAAGGCGGTCAACAGCCGCTGCACCGTCGTCTGCCGAAATTCGGCTTCGTTTCCCTGAAAGCCATGGACCGCGCAGAAGTGCGTCTGTCCGAGCTGGCCAAAGTGGAAGGCGACGTGATCTCCGTGCAATCCCTGAAGGATGCCAACGTGATCAACCAGCACATTCAGCGTGTGAAAATCATGCTGTCTGGCGAAGTTACTCGCGCAGTCACCATCAAGGGCATCGCAGCCACCAAGGGTGCGCGTGCGGCTATCGAAGCAGCTGGCGGCAAATTCGAGGAATAAATGGCTAAGCAAGGTGCTCTCTCTTCGCTCGGTAAGGGCGGGATGTCGGAACTCTGGGCTCGTCTGCGCTTTCTGTTCATGGCGATCATCGTCTATCGGATAGGTGCGCATATCCCGGTTCCAGGCATCAATCCGGACCGTCTGGCGGATCTGTTTCGGCAGAATGAGGGGACCATTCTTAGCTTGTTCAACATGTTTTCCGGTGGCGCGCTTGAGCGCATGAGCATCTTTGCACTGGGGATCATGCCGTACATTTCGGCATCGATCATCATGCAGCTGATGACGGCGGTCAGCCCGCAACTGGAGCAGTTGAAGAAGGAAGGTGAAGCTGGCCGTCGCAAGATCAGCCAGTACACCCGCTACGGCACCGTTATCCTGGCGCTGGTCCAAGCCATTGGCATGTCCATTGGCTTGGCCAACCAGGGCGTGGCGTTTTCTGTCGGCCTGGGCTTCCATGTCGTCGCGGTTTCCACGTTTGTGGCCGGCGCGATGTTCATGATGTGGCTGGGCGAGCAGATCACCGAGCGCGGTGTGGGCAACGGTATCTCGATGTTGATCTTTGCAGGTATCGTTGCCGGTCTTCCGAGAGCAATCGGGCAGTCTTTCGAGTCTGCGCGTACAGGCGATATCAACATTTTCGCCCTGGTCGCAATCGGTTTGCTGGCAGTAGCGATTATCGGTTTCGTGGTGTTCATTGAGCGTGGTCAGCGTCGTATCGCCGTTCACTACGCCAAGCGTCAGCAGGGCCGCAAGGTCTTCGCTGCGCAGACCAGCCACTTGCCGTTGAAGGTGAACATGGCGGGGGTTATCCCGGCTATTTTCGCCAGCAGCATTTTGCTGTTCCCGGCTTCGCTGGGTGCCTGGTTCGGTCAGTCCGAAGGTATGGGCTGGTTGCAGGACATCTCGCAGTCGATCGCTCCTGGTCAGCCGTTGAACATCTTGCTGTTTAGTGCAGGGATCATTTTCTTCTGCTTCTTCTACACAGCGCTGATGTTCAATCCGAAAGACGTAGCGGAAAACCTGAAGAAGTCCGGTGCCTTTATTCCGGGTATCCGTCCTGGTGAACAGTCGGCTCGCTACATTGATGGCGTTCTGACCCGTTTGACCATGTTCGGTGCTCTTTACATGATGGCCGTCTGCCTTCTGCCCCAGTTCCTGGTGGTGGCAGCAAATGTGCCGTTCTACCTTGGCGGGACCTCGTTGCTGATTGTGGTAGTGGTTGTGATGGACTTCATGTCCCAAGTACAATCGCACCTCGTTTCGCACCAGTACGAATCCCTGATGAAGAAAGCCAACCTGAAAGGCTACGGTGGCAGCGGTTTGCTGCGCTGATACGCCCCTAAGGTTCGAGGAGTCGGTAATGAAAGTTCGTGCATCGGTGAAAAAGCTGTGCCGTAACTGCAAGATCATCCGTCGCGAAGGCGTCGTACGAGTGATCTGCAGCGCGGAACCGCGTCACAAACAGCGCCAAGGCTGAGTGTGATCGTCGCTTCAAACCCAGCAGCTAGTGTGCTGCTGGGTTGATTATTCGTTTCTACAGCGATATTATCTCGCGCCCTATTTCTTGGCTTCCGGGGCGTAGGTAGCTGTCAATTGGAGTCCCACTGAATGGCCCGTATTGCAGGCGTCAACATTCCAGATAACAAGCATACTGTTATCTCGCTGACCTACATCTATGGTGTCGGTCGCACAACTGCGCAGAAGATCTGTGCAGACGCTGGTGTAAACCCAGCCGCTAAGATCAAGGATCTGAGCGACGAGCAAATCGAAACCCTGCGTGGCGAAGTCGCGAAGTTCACCACCGAAGGTGACCTGCGTCGTGACATCAACATGAAGATCAAGCGCTTGATGGACCTGGGTTGCTACCGCGGCCTGCGTCATCGTAAAGGTCTGCCGGTTCGCGGTCAGCGCACCAAGACCAACGCACGCACCCGTAAGGGCCCGCGTAAGCCGATCCGCAAGTAACCGCCCAGGAATATAGACATGGCAAAACCTGCTGCTCGTCCTCGTAAGAAAGTCAAAAAGACAGTGGTTGATGGCATCGCCCACATCCATGCGTCTTTCAACAACACCATCGTGACCATCACCGACCGTCAGGGCAATGCTTTGTCCTGGGCGACCTCCGGTGGTTCGGGTTTCCGTGGTTCGCGCAAATCCACCCCGTTCGCAGCACAGATCGCTGCTGAGCGTGCTGGTCAAGCTGCGCTGGAATACGGTCTGAAGAACCTCGACGTTAACGTCAAGGGTCCAGGTCCAGGTCGTGAGTCCGCCGTTCGTGCATTGAACAGCTGCGGCTACAAGATCGCCAGCATCACCGACGTGACGCCAATCCCGCACAACGGGTGCCGTCCGCCGAAGAAGCGTCGCGTGTAATCAGGAGACAGAAGAATGGCACGTTACATTGGTCCAAAATGCAAACTGTCTCGTCGTGAAGGCACCGATCTGTTCCTGAAGAGCGGCGTTCGCGCTCTGGAATCGAAGTGCAACATCGAAGCAGCCCCAGGTATCCACGGCCAGCGCCGTGGCCGTCAGTCCGACTACGGTACCCAGCTGCGCGAGAAACAAAAAGTCCGTCGTATCTACGGTGTTCTGGAGCGTCAGTTCCGCGGTTACTACCAAGCTGCTGCCTCGAAAAAAGGCGCAACCGGTGAGAACCTGCTGCAACTGCTCGAGTGCCGTCTGGATAACGTCGTCTACCGTATGGGCTTCGGCTCGACTCGTTCCGAGTCCCGTCAGCTGGTTTCGCACAAAGCGATCAGCGTCAACGGTAAGACTGTAAACATTCCATCCTACCAAGTTCGTCCGGGTGACGTGGTCGCGGTTCGCGAGAAGTCGCTGAGCCAGCTGCGCATTGTTCAAGCCCTTGAACTGTGCGCCCAGCGTGGCCGCGTTGAGTGGGTTGACGTGGATGCTGCTAAAAAGTCGGGCGTTTTCAAGAACGTTCCTGCTCGCAGCGACCTGTCTGCCGACATCAACGAGAACCTGATTGTCGAGCTCTACTCCAAGTAAGGGCTAGAAAATAGGTGCATCCATGCAGATTTCGGTAAATGAGTTCCTGACTCCCCGCCACATTGATGTGCAGGTAGTCAGTCCGACCCGCGCCAAGATCACGCTCGAGCCTCTCGAGCGTGGCTTCGGCCATACCCTGGGCAACGCGCTGCGCCGCATCCTGTTGTCCTCCATGCCTGGCTGTGCAGTAGTCGAGGCCGAGATCGATGGCGTACTCCATGAGTACTCCGCGATCGAAGGTGTTCAGGAAGACGTAATTGAAATCCTGTTGAACCTGAAAGGCCTGGCTATCAAACTGCACGGTCGTGACGAAGTTACGCTGACCTTGTCGAAAAAGGGTTCGGGGGTGGTTACCGCTGCCGATATTCAGCTGGATCACGATGTCGAGATCGTCAACCCCGATCACGTAATCGCGAACCTGGCGTCGAACGGCGCCCTGAACATGAAGCTCACCGTAGCTCGTGGTCGTGGTTACGAGCCGGCCGACTCCCGTCAAACCGACGAAGACGAAAGCCGTAGCATTGGCCGTCTGCAGTTGGACGCTTCGTTCAGCCCGGTGCGTCGTATCGCCTATGTGGTCGAAAACGCCCGTGTTGAACAGCGTACCAACTTGGACAAGCTGGTCATTGATCTGGAAACCAACGGCACCCTGGATCCTGAAGAGGCAATCCGCCGCGCTGCGACCATCCTGCAACAGCAGCTGGCCGCGTTCGTCGACCTCAAAGGTGACAGTGAGCCTGTCGTAGTCGAGCAGGAAGACGAGATCGATCCGATCCTGCTGCGTCCGGTTGACGACCTGGAACTGACTGTACGTTCGGCCAACTGCCTCAAGGCGGAGAACATCTACTACATCGGCGACCTGATTCAGCGTACCGAAGTAGAGCTGTTGAAGACTCCTAACCTGGGCAAGAAGTCCCTGACTGAAATCAAGGACGTCCTGGCCTCTCGTGGTCTGTCTCTCGGCATGCGCCTCGACAACTGGCCGCCTGCAAGTCTTAAGAAAGACGACAAGGCGACCGCCTGATCGTCGTAATCACCGAACGTAGTGTTTGGTAAGGAATGAATCATGCGTCATCGTAAAAGTGGACGTCACCTGAGCCGTACCAGCTCTCACCGCAAAGCTATGTTCCAGAACATGGCTGTGTCGCTGATCGAGCACGAGCTGATCAAAACCACCCTGCCGAAAGCCAAGGAACTGCGCCGCGTTGCCGAGCCGCTGATCACCCTGGCCAAGGAAGACAGCGTTGCTAACCGTCGTCTGGCCTTCGACCGTACCCGTTCGAAGTCCGCTGTTGGCAAACTGTTCAACGATCTGGGCAAGCGTTACGCCACCCGTCAGGGCGGCTACCTGCGCATCCTGAAGTGCGGTTTCCGCGCTGGCGACAACGCGCCTATGGCGTACGTCGAGCTGGTTGATCGTCCAGTCGGTGGTGCTGTAGAAGCTGCCGAGTAAGACGTTCTGTCTGCTACAAAGAACCGGGCCTTGTGCCCGGTTTTTTGTGCCTGTAAGTATTGTTAATTTCTATTGATACAAGTCATGTAATGAATTTGTCCTGAAGCGACCGCTCGTCAATACTCCTATCCAAGCCGATTAGCCGGCAGTTCTAGACTGATAAGGAGAGCCCATGAGCAAGATTCTCACCACCGCCAGCGGTGCACCCGTAGCTGACAACCAGAATTCCCGCTCTGCCGGCCCCCGCGGCCCGCTGCTGCTCGACGATTTCCACCTGATCGAGAAGCTCGCCCACTTCAACCGCGAGAACATCCCAGAACGTCGTGTTCACGCCAAGGGTTCGGGCGCGTACGGCACCTTTACCGTTACCCGCGACATCACCGGCTACACCAGCGCCAAGCTATTCGAACAGGTCGGCAAGCAGACCGAAACCTTCCTGCGCTTCTCCACGGTCGGTGGCGAACGTGGTTCGGCTGACACCGAGCGTGATCCGCGTGGTTTCGCCGTCAAGTTCTATACAGAGGAAGGCAACTGGGACATCGTTGGCAACAACACTCCGGTGTTCTTCATCCGTGACCCGCTCAAGTTCCCGGACTTTATCCACACCCAGAAGCGCCACCCGCAGTCCAACCTGAAGAACGCGCAAATGATGTGGGACTTCTGGTCACACTCGCCCGAGGCGCTGCACCAAGTCACCATCCTGTTCTCTGACCGCGGTATCCCGGACGGCTACCGTCACATGCACGGCTTTGGCAGCCACACCTATAGCCTGATCAGCGCCGCCGGTGAACGTACCTGGGTGAAGTGGCACTTCAAGACCCAGCAAGGCATCAAGAACCTCGCCCCTGCCGACGCTGCACGCTTGGCAGGTACAGACCCGGACTACGCCCAGCGCGACCTGTTCGAGGCCATCGAGCGCGGCGACTACCCGCGTTGGACCGTGTGCATTCAGGTGATGACTGAGGCCGAGGCCGCCAGCCGTGACGAGAACCCGTTCGATGTGACCAAGACCTGGTCGCAGAAGGACTATCCGCTGATTGAGGTGGGCGTACTGGAGCTCAACCGTAACCCGCTCAATTACTTCGCTGAGGTCGAGCAAGCGGCGTTTGGCCCGAGCAACATGGTCCCAGGTGTCGGGCTGTCGCCTGACCGTATGCTGCAGGGCCGGGTGTTCGCCTACGCCGATGCGCATCGCTACCGCGTGGGCACCAACCACCAGCAGTTGCCGGTCAACGCGCCGCGCTCTGCGGTCAACAGCTACCAGCGTGATGGTTCGATGGCCATTGGCAGCTACGGCAGCGCGCCGAACTACGAGCCCAATAGCTACGGCGATGCACCCAAGCAGTCGCCACGCCATGCTGAGCCTGCCCTGGCCCTGAATGGCTCGGCTGATCGCTACGATCACCGTGAGGACAATGACTACTACAGCCACGCCGGTGCACTGTTCCGCTTGATGAACGAACAGCAGAAGGCCCTGCTGATCAACAACATCGCGGGCGCCATGGCAGGCGTGAGCGACGATGTCATCCAACGCCAGTTGCAGTACTTCTTCAAGGCCGACCCGGCCTACGGTGAGGGCATTGCCAAGGCGCTGGGTGTGAATCTCGCCTAAGTCGAAGTGATAAGAAGAACCGCCCTCATTTGGGCGGTTTTTCAATGAATATCACTACTGTTTAACCGATTTTTTGCATCTAATTGCGCGTTTTTCAGTGACCGCGAGCAAAACGTGGTTCACACTATGTCCATTGATGTTTTCACATGGAGAAGCAGGGCGATGCAAGGTCACCCGGACGTAATCAACTACCTCGTCACGTTGCTGAAGGGCGAACTGGCAGCACGCGACCAGTACTTCATTCACTCGCGTATGTATGAAGACTGGGGCCTGTCCAAGCTCTACGAGCGCATCAACCACGAGATGGAAGAAGAAACGCAGCACGCCGACGCGCTGATGCGCCGCATCCTCATGCTCGAAGGCACCCCCGACATGCGCGCGGATGACCTCGAAGTGGGCAGCACTGTGCCGGAGATGATCGAAGCCGACCTTAAGCTGGAATACAAGGTCCGCGCCGCGCTGTGCAAAGGCATCGAGCTGTGCGAGCTGCACAAGGACTACATCAGCCGCGACATCTTGCGCGCGCAGTTGGCTGATACCGAAGAAGATCACACCTACTGGCTGGAGAAGCAGCAGGGCCTGATCAAGGTTATCGGCCTGGAGAACTACCTGCAGTCGCAGATGTAAGTTATCCACAGTCAATAAAAAGCCCCTGGCACTTACGGTGCCAGGGGCTTTTTTATGCACAGGCGGATCAGGCCCGGTCACGCTCCAACAGCGGCTTGAGGTAATGCCCGGTGTAGGACTGCTTCATCTTGGCCAGTTCTTCCGGTGTACCGCTGGCAATGATCTGCCCGCCTTTGGAGCCACCTTCCGGCCCCAAGTCCACCAGCCAGTCGGCGGTCTTGATCACGTCCAGGTTGTGCTCGATCACCACCACGGTGTTGCCGTGGTCGCGCAGGCGGTGCAGCACATCGAGCAACTGCTGGATATCGGCAAAGTGCAGGCCCGTGGTTGGCTCGTCGAGGATATACAGGGTCTTGCCGGTATCGCGCTTGGACAGCTCGCGGGACAGCTTCACCCGCTGAGCCTCACCGCCCGACAAGGTAGTCGCCGACTGGCCCAGCTTGATGTAGGACAGGCCTACGTCCATCAGGGTTTGCAGCTTGCGCGCTAACGCCGGGACCGCGTCGAAGAACTCGCGGGCGTCCTCGATGGTCATTTCCAGCACCTCGTGGATGTTCTTGCCCTTGTACTTGATCTCCAGGGTTTCGCGGTTGTAGCGCTTGCTCTTGCACACGTCGCACGGCACGTAGATGTCGGGCAGGAAGTGCATCTCAACCTTGATCAGGCCATCGCCCTGGCAGGCCTCGCAACGGCCGCCCTTGACGTTGAACGAGAAGCGCCCTGGGCCGTAGCCGCGTGAGCGCGATTCGGGAACACCCGAGAACAGCTCGCGAATCGGCGTGAAAATGCCGGTGTAGGTTGCCGGGTTCGAGCGCGGTGTGCGGCCAATCGGGCTCTGGTCGATATCCACCACTTTGTCCAGGTGCTGCATGCCATCCATGCTGCTGTGCGGCGCGGCTTCCAGACTGCTCGCGCCGTTGAGCGCGGTAGCGGCGAGCGGGTACAGGGTGTTGTTGATCAGGGTCGATTTGCCCGAACCCGACACGCCCGTTACGCAGGTCAGCAGGCCGATCGGGATTTCCAGGTCGACGTTCTGCAGGTTGTTACCGCGCGCGCCCTTGAGCTTCAGCGAGAGTTTTTTGTCGCGTGGCGTGCGTTTGGCTGGGACGACGATTTTCTTGCGCCCGGACAGGTATTTGCCAGTCAGCGAGTCAGGATGCGCCATGACCTCCTCGGGCGTGCCCTCGGCGACGATCTGGCCACCATGCACCCCGGCACCCGGGCCGATGTCCACCACATAGTCGGCTAAACGAATAGCGTCTTCGTCGTGTTCCACCACGATGACCGTATTGCCCAGGTCGCGCAGGTGGTTGAGGGTGGCCAGCAAGCGGTCGTTGTCGCGTTGATGAAGACCGATGGACGGTTCATCGAGGATGTACATCACCCCGACCAGGCCCGCACCGATCTGGCTGGCCAGGCGGATGCGCTGGGCCTCACCACCCGACAGTGTGTCGGCGCTGCGGTCCAGGGTGAGGTAGTCCAGGCCGACGTTGACCAGAAACTGCAGGCGCTCGCAGATTTCCTTGAGAATTTTCGCTGCAATTTCGCCACGGCGCCCGGTCAGGGTCAGCTCGCCGAAGTAGCTGCTGGCTTCACCGATCGGCAGGTTGGTGACGGCCGGTAGGGTTTTTTCGCCCACCCACACGTGCCGAGCTTCGCGCCGCAGACGGGTGCCGCGGCAGTCAGGGCAGGGTTGGGTGCCGAGCAGTTTGGCCAGCTCTTCACGCACGGTGGCCGACTCGGTCTCGCGGTAGCGCCGCTCCAGGTTCGGCACGATGCCTTCGAACGGGTGCGAGCGTTTGACGATGTCGCCGCGGTCATTGAGGTATTTGAAGTCGACGCTCTGCTTGCCGCTGCCTTGCAGGATCACCTTCTGGTGCTCGGCCGACAGCTCGCCGAACGGCGCCTCAAGGCTGAACCCGTAGTGCGCGGCCAGCGAGCCAAGCATCTGGAAGTAATAGACGTTGCGCCGGTCCCAGCCGCGTATAGCGCCCTCGGCCAGGGTCAGCTCGGTGTTGACCAGGCGTTTGGTGTCGAAGAACTGCTTGACCCCCAGGCCGTCACAGGTCGGGCAAGCACCGGCCGGGTTGTTGAAGGAAAACAGCTTGGGCTCCAGCTCACTGATCGCATGGCCACAGACCGGGCAGGCGAAGCGGGCGGAGAAGATCATCTCTTCACCTTCTTCGTCGTCCATCGGCGCCACCAAGGCGATACCGTCGGCCAATTTGAGTGCAGTCTCGAACGACTCGGCCAGACGCTGCTGCAGGTCGGCGCGGACCTTGAAGCGGTCTACCACCACATCGATGCTGTGCTTCTTCTGTTTATCCAGCTTGGGCAGCTCATCGAGCTCGTAGAGCTTGCCGTTGACCCGCGCGCGGACGAAGCCCTGGGCGCGCAGCTCGTCGAACACGGCCAAGTGCTCGCCCTTGCGCTCGCGGATCACCGGTGCCAGCAGCATCAGCTTGCTGCCTTCGGGGCGCTCCAGTACCAGGTCGACCATCTGGCTGACGGTCTGCGCCTCCAGCGGGATGTCGTGGTCCGGGCAGCGCGGCGTGCCAACGCGGGCGTAAAGCAGGCGCAGGTAGTCGTAGATCTCGGTGATGGTGCCGACGGTGGAGCGGGGGTTGTGCGAGGTCGACTTCTGCTCGATGGAAATGGCCGGGGAGAGGCCTTCGATGGTGTCGACGTCGGGCTTTTCCATCATCGACAGGAACTGCCGGGCATAGGCCGACAGGGATTCGACATAACGGCGCTGGCCTTCGGCGTACAGTGTGTCGAATGCCAGGGAGGACTTGCCGGACCCGGACAGGCCGGTGATGACGATCAGCTTGTCCCGCGGCAGGGTCAGGTCGATGTTCTTCAGGTTGTGGGTACGTGCCCCACGAATCAGGATCTTGTCCACTGCGGCCTCGCTCGGCGGGCATAAACAAAGAAGTATACGGCGCGCTGCCAGTACGCGGCAAAGCGTCGCGTATATGCCGTCAAGCTGTCGGACTGATAGAATCGCCGCCGGTTCACACGAGGTTAATCCATGCACGACACCCACAACGAGCGCATGAGTGGCAGCGAAACCCGCGCCGCAGGCGGCCTGGCCCTGGTCTTTGCCTTTCGTATGCTGGGCATGTTCATGGTCTTGCCGGTGCTGGCCACCTACGGCATGGACCTGGCCGGTGCCACCCCCGCGCTGATTGGCCTGGCCATTGGCGCCTACGGCCTGACCCAGGCGGTCCTGCAGATCCCGTTCGGCATGGTGTCCGACCGCATCGGCCGGCGCCCGGTAATTTACCTGGGGCTGGTGATCTTCGCCCTGGGCAGCGTGCTGGCGGCCCAGGCCGACTCTATCTGGGGGGTCATCGCCGGGCGCATTCTGCAGGGCGCGGGGGCGATTTCCGCCGCCGTCATGGCACTGCTGTCCGACCTGACCCGGGAACAGCATCGCACCAAGGCCATGGCCATGATCGGCATGAGCATCGGCCTGTCGTTCGCTGTCGCCATGGTCGTCGGCCCGCTGTTGACCCGTGCCTACGGGCTGTCAGGATTGTTCTTGTCCACGGCAGGGCTTGCGCTGGTGGGCACCCTGCTGATCGCCTTCGTCGTGCCTAGCACTCACAGCACCTTGCAACACCGTGAGTCAGGCGTTGCCCGCCAGGCACTGGGCCCGACCCTGCGCCATCCGGACCTTCTGCGCCTGGACATCAGTATCTTCATCCTCCACGCCATCCTCATGGCCAGCTTCGTCGCACTGCCCTTGGCCTTCGTCGAGCGTGGCGGCCTGCCCAAGGAAGAGCACTGGTGGGTCTACCTGACCGCGCTGTTCATCTCATTTTTTGCAATGATCCCGTTCATCATCTACGGCGAAAAAAAGCGCAAGATGAAACGCGTACTGGCCGGAGCGGTCAGTGTGTTGCTGCTGGTCGAGGTGTTCTTCTGGCAGTGGGCTGACAACTTGCGCGGACTGGTGATTGGCACCGTGGTATTCTTTACCGCATTCAACCTGCTGGAAGCCTCGCTGCCTTCGTTGGTGAGCAAGGTGTCGCCTGCGGGTGGCAAGGGAACGGCGATGGGGGTGTACTCCACCAGCCAGTTCCTGGGCGCCGCCCTGGGGGGCATCCTCGGTGGCTGGTTGTTCCAGCACGGTGGGCTGAACATGGTGTTTCTCGGTTGCGCGCTGCTGTGTGCCGTATGGTTGGTCGTCGCGTTGCGCATGAACGAGCCGCCGTATGTGACCAGCTTGCGCATGCCGCTGACGCCCGAGGCAGTCCGGGAAGCCGGGTTGACCGAACGCCTGATGGCCGTGCCGGGTGTGACCGACGCCGTTGTGGTGGCAGAAGAAGCCGCCATCTATATCAAACTGGATACGAAAATTTTGGACCGTACGACCCTCGAGCGTCTGGTAAACCCAGCCTCTTCGGCGTGCGAAGCCTAGGAGAACGTTATGGCCCGTGGGGTTAACAAAGTCATTCTGGTCGGCACTTGTGGCCAGGATCCCGAAGTCCGCTACCTGCCCAACGGTAACGCCGTGACCAACCTGAGCCTGGCTACCAGCGAGCAGTGGACCGACAAGCAGTCGGGCCAGAAGGTGGAGCGTACCGAGTGGCACCGTGTGTCGCTGTTCGGCAAGGTTGCCGAAATCGCCGGCGAATACCTGCGCAAGGGTTCGCAGGTGTACATCGAAGGCAAGCTGCAGACCCGCGAGTGGGAAAAAGACGGCATCAAGCGCTACACCACCGAGATCATCGTCGACATCAACGGCACCATGCAGCTGCTGGGCGGCCGTCCGCAGAACCAGCAAGGTGGCGGCGACCAGTACAACCAGGGTGGTGGCAACAACTACAACCAGGGTGGCCAGCAGCAACAATACAACCAGGCGCCACCACGTCAGCAGGCCCAGCGCCCGCAACAGGCTCCTCAGCGCCCAGCGCCGCAGCAGCCAGCGCCGCAGCCGGCGGCTGACTTTGACAGCTTTGATGACGATATTCCGTTCTAAGCAACGATAAAGACGAGTTTGTACAACAGTCTTTGAAAGGCCCCGCGCTAGCGGGGCCTTTCGTTTCTGCAGTGTGTCGACAGAAGTTATACATCACAGTAAGCACTCACGCCGTCTATCATGACGTGCTCAGCGGTAATCTCCAGTTTTAGAGCCCCGTTATCAGCATTCAGTCTAATAACACCGTTTTCTTTCGTAATGTTTAGGTCAAGCATGCAGTTTGATTGCATGTCAGAAATTTGCAATTCTCTGACGCCTACGGCTAGCAGTCTTAACTGGATGCGGTTGAATCCTGCGGTTTTCCACTTTGTGGGTGGGTGATTGGGGAATTCCCTCAGGTCAAACCTTAGGAGAACTTTTGGGCCATCACGCTGAATTTCAATGCCATGCAAATTGACACCTTTTAGTAAGGGCGAGTCCTCCCCGTATAGGGACTTAAGTGCTGTCGGGTCGACAAGGTGTTCAGTCCAATTAATCATTTTGCCTCGCTAAGAATCCCATTAGTATTCAGTCCGCCGGATAAGCCAATAGGATCACTTTCGACATACCGCCAAGTCTGCGGGTCATGACCACGGAAGTAATTGTAGTGCAGCCCGCTCTCAGCGTCGTAGTACTGCCCAGGAAAGCACAGGTTGAGCAACGTCTGTTGTCCTGAACCCTGCGGATCCTGATTCAAGCCATACAAGTAAGTGGTAAAGCCTTGGCTGGTAATTTTGGCGACGCGCTGGCCAAGGCTGTTGTACCGGTATTGCGCCGCCACTTGGTCGTTGATCTGTACATAGGCCAAGCGATTTACGCGTCATAATCTTTCCCGTAATTCGCGTATTTCATCAGGTAATATTTTTATTGTCCTAATTTCTGGTGTGCACTCAGCTATCTTTTTCCATTTTGTTCCTGATTAGCACGTAGGAATCTTTGGTGTTTGGTAGCCGAACATGATGGGTTCGCTTCACATGCTTCCTCAAAACCAGATGCGTAATGATTAGGTGAATTGTCTCGAGTATTTCATCAAGATCCTTGGGGGCTTATCTTGTAGGCCGCTCCCCGATTTACTGGCCTTGTTGATTGTGATTTCGTTGATCTAATACCTGAACATTGAATAACTCACGATCTACTGGGTCAAATATATTCACACTTGGATTCTCCTTGGTGGAAATAAATCCAAGGCCCACATCGTCATGCGGGTATATAAACAATCCAAGCCTCTCAAGATAGATGAAAATATGTCCGCAAAGCCCGCCTAGTGTCATTTGGATATAATAGGCTTTATAGAGAAGATTTATATTGTCCTCTGTAATTGGTACATTCCTGAATCCATTGCCGTCAACAATGCCATAGGGTGAGCTTAATAGCGGCTCGATAAATTCCTTCACATCTGAATCGCTGTATTCATACAGGGGTTCCAGGTCGCTTATATCACAACCTAGAGTCAGGCTTGATATTGCGGAAACTCCAAACTCAATCTCTTTCCTAACTAGGTTGTCAAGTATGGGTATTACAGTCTCACCCCCGTGCCTTATCTTTTCGCCAATGTAATAAAAATACCCATAATATCCGGGTGAGCTAGTGTAGCTTTCAAGGCATATACTGTTTTTAAAATTTTCTATGATCATACATTAATCAACCTTAATTGCAGTGCCATTAGCTGCTGCCTGCGGGGAGGTAGGACAGGATTGATACAGTTTTGATACTGATTTAGGGCAGATGTGGGACAAGAATAGGACAAATTCCGCCATCACCGATGGAAGAGGTAATTGAGAGACTGCGAGATGTGACTGAAGGACGGGAGATTGGGGGGAGCGCTACACCGGGGGGCAAGTCGTAGCGCTCTTTTTCTCGCGGATAAATAACCCACCCTACAAGACTGAGATTAGATGGTCCGACTGTAGGAATTAGCTTTCGTCTGAACATGGATAGCCTGTCATGTCGAGTGAAAGAGACAGTTCTGAAATCAACTTAACCAAAGACTTAGAAAACTTTAATGGAAGTACTACGGTTTCATCAAGGCCGTAATAAATAGCAATCCTAAAAACTGAATCCTCTAGCGCCAATCTTTCTCCAAGAACCTTCAACCCTTCGATAAAATTGCATACAGTTTTATCGAACACCAGCCAGTCATTAAAATCGAAATCATTTATCGATATGGATAGATGACCCGTTTTTGAACTTACGCTACTCATATATTTATTGGGCAGTTTCATCGCCAATGCAGCAAGCTCTGAACAGTCAGTATTTTTTATTACAATCTCAAGGCTGCATTCAAAAACCATCTTGGGTACCTTGTAAAATTAGCACATTGGAAGTTTAGGCTTTGGGCAACCGAACATTGTAGGATGCACCTCGCAGGCCTCTTCAAAGCCAGGAGGAAGTATTAGCGGAGGTACTAAGTTTAGAATATCGTCAATTCCCCCGGCCCCGCCCTTGTTATCTGGCTTAGGCTTACCTTTTTCCAACCACTCCTTGTGGGACTCATCGGCTACATCTTTCGAAACCTGCCCATTAGGCCCCTTCAGATCATTCATGTCACCTTGTTTGTGGAACCACTTCCAAAAGGCCCTCGGTAAACCGAACAGCTTATCTCCTGGATGCAGCCCTAAAGGGTCACTAAACGAAAGAGGATTACCACCTACATACCCGTAGGTGTTCAGCCCACCCGCCAATCCAATCGGATCACTCTCAACATACCGCCCAGTCTGCGGATCATAATCACGGAAGTAATTATAGTGCAGCCCGCTCTCAACGTCGTAGTACTGCCCAGGAAAGCGCAGGTTGAGCACCGTCTGTTGTCCTGAACCCTGCGGATCCTGATTAGGTTTGCCCTCGCCAAAGGCATCCGACTGCCACTGCCAGACGATCTGCTGCTTGGCCGAAGTGGCCAGGCGTAGCGTGTCGAGGTGGTCGCTGTGCAGATAAAGCAGCTGCGCAGCGCCCGTGCCGCGCATATTCACGCTGGCCAGTGGCAGCGAATCCAGCCACAGGTAGGACTACGTGCGCTGCAAGGCCCCGGTAGGGGGCGCGTAGCGAATAAGAAAAAACCGGCACAAGGCCAGTGTCATAAACGTTCTTATAACCCATATATTACTGAAGCTTAACTTATTTTTTTTGAGTATCGGTACATAAATCAGTCAATGCATAATTATCAGCGACGAAGATTTTCAGCAGCCGATTTGAGTTGCTCAACAAATTCCTCTAATGGGATGCGCGAACCTAATTTTCCGTCTTTACCAGGTAAAGCAATACAAACGTTTTCACGCCCATCTTCCCGGTCAAGCAACAGTAAAAACTGATCACCGATATGCAGCTCTGCTACTAAATGCTCATATTCCGGTTCGCTTAAAACAATCGTGTGCCAATCAGGTTTTTTCATTATTACCTCGGTTCAAGAAAGCCCGTAAATTTTCCATTCTGATCAAACCTTGCTCCTCTACCATCTGGACTTTCATGCACATCGGTCCCGCCATGTCGCGACTCACCAGCACCTATAATGGCATCGTGTCAGCTCCATTATTTACTAGGAATTTTATCCACTCTGGTACCTGACGGAGCCAGAGTGGATTTTTAGGTAATCAATAGAGGTTGTTGTTTTATCGCTAATCGATCATGACAATTAGGTCGGCAGAACCTTCCTCAAATGCTTTGAATGAATCTCGGAAGTGTAAGTGGTCTGAAGGGCTAATAGATCCATTATTTTTTCGGCGTACAGCCTCTTGGAGCAAACGCACAAGCTCGTTGAGTTCGGCTGCGCTTGCAACTATAGACGCTTCAGATAGCTCTATTAATTCGCTCGAATTTTTACCATACCCATATATCTTCATTGTATTTCCTCGCAGTCTGAAGGTCTGGTCATGCATTGGCCGTCATATGGGTTTTGTACGCAATATTCATTCATGATTTGCCCCATGAGCGCGAGGGCGCCCCGCAACTCAGAGCGTCGTTGATTCGGCCTTTCTGGATTGAGAGGCTGAGTTGGTCGGGGTCTTTGGGAGGCTCGACGGGCTCTGGTTTGGCTTTTTCGCAGAGCCCGCTGGCATTATTGAAAATCTGGCCCGTTGGGCAATACTCACCTGTCCAGCTCATCAGAATGGATTGGTTGCATTCTTCTGCAGTACAGTTGGCGAAGCGGAATAAACATTTCGCCATGTAGAGGTCGACTTTTGGCTCCGGCCGGCTTACCGAACCAATGCCGAGATATTCATATTCTTGTTTCGTACTAAACGCCTGGCAAAGTGCAGTGGCAGATGCATTGGGTGGCACAATATTCCCAATACTCCATTCCCTATCACCCGCAACCGCAAGAACACTACAGCTGACCAATAGAGCGGCCAGTATTGCTTTCATCCATGTAAATCGCACTGTTTCCATCCTTGGTGTGTATTGCAACAAGGATTATATACAGGTTGAGTTGCTTCAGCGGGAGAGTGCCTGGCGGGATTTTTACGTGATCTGTGGCGGTGTTCACTGCTTGCAAGTATGCAATGTGGCAACCGACCCAGCGTCAAAGTCGCCGCGAATTCAGGCTTTGCTGCCGCGTTGCGGCAGATCGCGGGGCAAGCCCGCTCCCACAACAATGGATGACCATACTTTTCGTACAAAAACCTAGTAAAAAAGCCGCGGCTCCGGCGAGTCCAGCAAGCTGACCAGCTTGGTCAGAGCAAAGCCCAACTCCGCGCGGCTTGGCGTCATCAGTGCGATACGCACGCCGCAGGTGGCAGCGCTGCGCTCCGGAAGGAACTGACTGCCACTGACCACGGTGACGCCATTGTTGCGCGCAAGGTTGGCAAATTCGTCGCTGGTCCACGGCTCGGGCAACTCCAGCCAAAGATGGAAACTGTTGGGCTGGCTGCGGACCTTGTACTTACCCAGGATCTCGCGGGCCATTTGCTGGCGCGCGGCCGCTTCGTCCTGCTGCACCTGCACCAGTTGGTCGGCCATGCCGCTGTTGATCAGGTTGCTGGCCAGTTGCGCCATCAACGGCGAGGGCATCCAGACGCTGCTGCGCACCATCGACGAGAGCCGCGAAAGGGTTTGGGGCGGGGCATAGAGGTAACCGATCCGCAGCGCGGGGAGCACGCTTTTGGACAAGCTGGTCAGGTACACCGAGCGCTCTGGGGCATAGGCCGCCAACGGTTTGTAATCAGGGGCCGGTTCAAGGAAGCCATAGATATCGTCATCGACGATGAACAGGTCGAACTCGCGGGCGATCTCGGCGATGGCTTCACGGCGTGCGTGGGGCATGATCGAGTTGGTCGGGTTCTGGTGGGTGGTCACGCACACCAGCAGGGAAGGGCGGTGCTCCAGGCACGCCGCGCGCAAGGCCTCGGGAATTAAACCGTGCTCGTCCATGGCCACGCCGCGCAGGCGGCGCCCCATGCTGTGCGCCAGGGAAATGATGCCCGGGTAGCAGAATGACTCGCACAGGATGACGTCATCGTTCTTGGACAAACTGCTGATGGCCACCAGCAGCCCGTGTTGGGCGCCCGAGGTCAGCACCACCTGCTGCCAGTTCGCTTCGGGTAGCCAGCGTTGAATCCAGGCCGCACCGGCCTGCTTGTGCGTCGCGTGACCACCCTCGGTGACGTAATCGAGCACCTGGGCCAGGTCGGGAGATGCTGCCAGTTCGTTTATTGCCCCGCGCAACCAGTCGGTCATGTGCGCGTCATTGGGTTTGATGATCGAAAGGTCGATCTGGCCACCCTCGCGCTCGGCTGGCGCAGGCATGGGGCGTGCTGCCGAGGCTGGCGCATGCGCCGGGCGTTGCTGCAACACAAAGGTGCCGCGGCCGACCTCGCCCACCACCAGGCCCCGTTTGGCGGCTTCGTCATAGGCGCGCCCAATGGTGCCAGGCGTCACGTTCAATGATTCGGCCAAGTCCTTGAGGGTCGGCAGGCGATCGCCAGCGGTCAGTCGGCCGCTGCCGATGTCCTGTTCAAGGGCGTCGGCGATCATCAGATAGACCGGCTGCGCCAGGTCGCTGTAGTGAGGAACCCACATAGAAATGGCACCAAAGGCTGCAAGAACGCGGAAGCCTAGCACGAAAGGTCTGATAGGAGTAATTGTGTTTTCTTGTAGGCAAATTACATCGATTGAGCTGGCTTTTGCCGGCCAGATGAGCGACTGAAGGTCCTTCAGCTTCGGCAGCGCTCGGCGAACTGCTTCAGGGAATTCAGTGGTTTTTCCAGAAATCTTTTGAAATCAATAACTTGATTGAATCGATGCAATCGATGTTCTCACGGCATGCTGAAATAAATTGAGTCGATTCTATTTTTGTAATTACAATGATTGAGTCGATGCAATTTGCGGGGTGCCGCCCTGGCTCCACTTATCTCATCGCACAGCTGTGAACGGCTTCAAAAAAAGACAACGTCTGCCGCCTCTGCCCGGCTAAGCACGACACCGAATGGCCTCAAGCTAGCTCAATGGAATATCACTCGAAATGGAAAGCGCACACCTGCAACAAGGAGCCGAGCCTCAGACTTCACTGGAGATCCGCCTGCCTTGGGTAACCTCAAGTGCCTGGCAAACCTTGCTGAACAATACCCCCCTCGATTTTGAAACCAGCAAAGAGCTCTACCCTCAGCTCAAGGATCAGGCGCAGGAGGTGCTGGGCAACGCACTGTGCCAGCAGATTCGTGGTTTCGTCGAAGACCCGCAACTGACCAGCATGATCGTGCGCAATTGCCCACGCGACCGTGACGTACCTCCTACGCCGTACTCGGGTGTGCTCAGCCCGCGCAGCACGCCGATTGCCTGCCTGGTCAGCCTGACCATGCAGAGCCTGATGGGCATCAACCCGATCGTTTATGAGGGGGAGAACGACGGCCGGCTGTTCCGCCATGTCATTCCGGCACGCACTTCATCCAGCCACAAGAGCTCCCACGGTTCGCGGCTGCGTTTTTCCTACCACGTCGACAACCCCGACCTGCCGCTGTCATCCGAACCACTCGGCACGGCCTCCTGCTGCCCGGAATACCTGTCGTTCTTTGGCATGCGCTGCGACCCGCGCATCAGCACAACGCTGGTCAACCTCGATGCGGTTGTGGCGGCGCTGCCGTCGGCCACCGTGCGTGAGCTTTGCCTGCCACAGTTCGAAATCCGCCGCCCCGACTCGTTTACCGCCAATCGGCGATGCACCGCCGAGTTGCCCGTGCTGGCTCATGGCAATGCCGGCGAGTGGTTGTGCCGTTTCGACAGCGAGAACACCCACGGCCTGAACCTGCGTGCTGAGCAAGCCCTGGCCAGCTTGCGCGGTGTGCTGGAGACCCGCCGCTTCGACGAGCCACACCTGCTGCTGCCGGGCGACTTCATGATTTTCAAGAATCAGCGTGTGTTGCATGCCCGTGATGGCTTCGAGCCGCAGAACGACGGTGCCGACCGCTGGCTGTTGCGCCTGTTCGCGGTCAACGACCTGAACCGAGTGCATTTCGCCCGTGCGGACCACCTCTACGAAGTGCGCTCCTGATCTTTCTCAACGACTCGATGGAAGTAACGATATGGAACTGTTAGGCGCTTTCTGGGCGGAACACTGGCTGCTGGCGATCCTGATGCTGGGGGCGATCGCGTTCATTGCAGGCTTCGTCGACAGCATTGCCGGTGGCGGCGGGTTGTTCCTGGTCCCTGGGTTTCTGTTAGTGGGCATGCCGCCTCAGGTGGCTCTCGGGCAAGAAAAACTGGTGAGCACACTCGGCACGCTGGCTGCCATCCGCAACTTTCTGGCCAACAGCAAGATGGTTTGGAAGGTGGCGCTGGTCGGGGTGCCGTTCTCGTTGCTCGGTGCTTATCTGGGGGCGCACCTGATCGTGTCGATCTCCCAGGAGACCGTGGGCAAGATCATCCTGGCGCTGATCCCGTTCGGCATCCTGATCTTCCTCACCCCCAAAGACCGACCGGTCGAGGAGCGCGAGCTGTCTGCGCGCACGCTCTACACCGTGGTGCCGTTGACCTGCCTGACCATCGGCTTCTATGACGGCTTCTTCGGCCCAGGCACCGGCAGCATGTTCATCATCGCTTTCCATTACCTGCTGCGCATGGACCTGGTCTCCAGCTCGGCAAACTCCAAGACCTTCAACTTCGCCTCCAACATCGGCGCGCTGGTGGCGTTCATCATGGCCGGCAAGGTTGTGTACCTGCTGGCCCTGCCACTGGTGGCCTGCAACATTCTCGGCAACCACATGGGCAGTGCCCTGGCCTTGCGCAAAGGCAACGACGTGGTGCGCAAAGTGTTGGTGTTCTCGATGCTGTGCCTGTTCACCAGCCTGGGCGTGAAGTACCTGGTTTGACCTACCTACTCGGAGATAACTGATG
The DNA here is from genome assembly GCF_059025405.1 of Pseudomonas sp. 5.2. NCBI lineage: Bacteria > Pseudomonadati > Pseudomonadota > Gammaproteobacteria > Pseudomonadales > Pseudomonadaceae > Pseudomonas > Pseudomonas sp. 5.2. The sequence continues at coordinate 88,457 of NZ_JBYBHH010000019.1, read as the reverse complement.
AAAACCGCATTCGTAACCGGCGCCTCCTCGGGGTTTGGCCGAGCCATCTGCCGTACGTTGATTGCCAAGGGCTACCGCGTGATTGGTGGCGCCCGGCGCATGGACAAACTGCAGGCGCTGGAGGGTGAGCTGGGGGTCAACTTCATCCCCTTGGCGTTGGATGTCACCGACCCTGCGTCGCTTGAAACGGCTGTCGAGCAGATTCGTGATGCCTCGCTGCAAATCGATCTGTTGGTCAACAACGCCGGGCTGGCGCTTGGGGTCGATCGCGCCCAGGCCAGCAGCGCCGAGAATTGGCAGCGGATGATCGATACAAACATCACCGGGCTGGCCATGGTCACCCACAAGATCCTGCCGCAGATGGTGGAAGCAGACAGCGGGATGATCATCAACATCGGCTCGATTGCCGGCACCTATCCCTATCCAGGCGGCAACGTGTATGGCGCCAGCAAGGCATTCGTGCGCCAGTTCAGCCTCAACTTGCGTGCCGACCTGGCCGGTACCCGCGTGCGGGTGAGCAATATCGAGCCGGGCCTGTGCTCGGGCACCGACTTTTCGGTGGTGCGCCTGAAGGGCGACCTGGACGCGGTGGAGGCGCTGTACCGCGACGTGGAAGCCATCCTGCCGGAGGATATCGCGGCTACGGTGGCGTGGATCGCCGAGCAGCCCGCGCATGTGAATATCAACACCCTCGAAATCATGCCGGTGGCGCAGAGCAGTGCGGCGCTGAATGTGGTGCGTAATCTGCCCAGGCCGTTGGGCGCTGCTTGATTGCCCCATTGTGCTTGTCGTGAGAGGGAAGCGCGCAAGGCGTTCGCCGCAACATTTTCGGCGCCTATGAGATCGAGCGCCGCCCGCGCGGCGCTTCGCAGCACAAGGCTGCTCCCACATCTGTTTCGGGCCAGTTATGCCTGATGCATTGGCGCGCGGCCCCTTGGCGCCCGCCTCGATATCGCGTCGTACAAACAAGGCGGTCGCGCGCAAATGCCACAGGCCTCATTGGCCCGAAACAGATGTGGGAGCGGGCTTGCCCCGCGAAGCGCCGCGCGGGCGGCGCTCGATCTCACAGGCGCTGAAGATGTTGAGAGGAGCACCCCCTGTCATAGCACCTTCCCGATTCTTGACTAGTCTTACCTATCGGCGGCCATCAAAAACCCGCCACCGTGACTACCAAGAGGCGCCGGCCATGTTCCGTGCGTCCACCACCTGATCAGGAGTGCACGATGGACCTCAACCGTCGGCAGTTCTTCAAGGTCGCCGCTGTCGGCCTTGGAGGCTCGAGCCTGGCGGCGTTGGGCATGGCCCCGACGCCGGCCTTCGCCGAGCAGGTGCGTCACTTCAAGCTGGCGCACACCAAAGAGACCCGCAACACCTGCCCCTACTGCTCAGTCGGCTGCGGCCTGATCATGTACAGCCAGGGTGATGCGGGCAAGAACGTCAAACAGAACATCATCCATATCGAAGGTGACGCCGACCACCCGGTCAACCGCGGCACCCTGTGCCCAAAAGGCGCGGGCCTTCTGGACTTTATCCACAGCCCAAGCCGCCTGCAGTACCCCGAGGTGCGCAAGCCGGGCAGCAAGGAGTGGGTGCGGGTGGAGTGGGACGAGGCGCTCGACCGCGTCGCCGACCTGATGAAGCAGGACCGCGATGCCAACTTCATCGAGAAGAACGCCCAGGGGCAAACCGTCAACCGCTGGCTTACCACCGGTTTTCTCGCCGCCTCAGCCGCCTCCAGCGAGGCCGGCTACCTGACCCACAAGGTTGTTCGTGCAACAGGCATGCTGGGGTTCGATAACCAAGCACGTGTCTGACATGGCCCGACGGTGGCAAGTCTTGCCCCGACGTACGGCCGTGGTGCCATGACCAACCACTGGTCCGATATCGCCAACGCGAATCTGGTCCTGGTGATGGGGGGCAACGCAGCAGAAGCGCATCCGTGCGGCTTCAAGTGGGTGACCGAAGCCAAGGCGCACAACAAGGCGCGGCTGATTGTGGTCGACCCGCGGTTTACCCGTACCGCCTCGGTGGCGGACTACTACGCGCCCATCCGCACCGGCAGCGACATCGCCTTCATGGGCGGGCTGATCAATTACCTGCTGAGCACCGACAAGATCCAGCACGAGTACGTGCGCAACTACACCGACGTGTCGTTCATCGTCAAAGAAGGCTATGGCTTTGAGGACGGGCTGTTCAGCGGCTACGACGCGGCCAAGCGCGTGTACGCCGACAAGTCCGGTTGGGGCTACGAGCTGGGTGAGGACGGCTTTGCCAATGTCGACCCGACCTTGCAGCACCCGCGTTGCGTGTTCCAGCTGATGAAACAGCACTACAGCCGCTACACCCCGGAGCTGGCCAGCATGACCTGTGGCATGCCGCAGGACGCCATGATGAAAATCTGGGAAGAGATCGCCACCTGCTCGGTACCGGGCAAGACCATGACGATTCTCTACGCACTGGGCTGGACCCAGCACTCGATCGGCGCGCAGATCATCCGCAGTGCGGCGATGGTGCAGCTGTTGCTGGGTAACGTCGGCATGCCGGGTGGTGGGGTCAACGCCTTGCGTGGGCACTCCAATATCCAAGGCCTGACCGACCTCGGCCTGCTGTCCAACTCGCTGCCGGGTTACCTGACCCTGGCCGGTGATGCCGAGCAAGACTACGCCGCGTTCATCGACAAGCGTGCCTCCAAGCCGCTGCGCCCTGGGCAGCTGTCCTACTGGCAGAATTACGGCAAGTTCCACGTCAGCCTGATGAAGGCCTGGTATGGCGCCAATGCCACGGCGGAAAACAACTGGGGCTACGACTGGCTACCCAAGCTCGATGTGCCGGCCTACGACGTGCTGCGCATGTTCGAGATGATGGGCCAGGGCAAGGTCAACGGCTACATCTGCCAAGGCTTCAACCCGATTGCCGCGTTGCCGGACAAGAACCGTGTCACCGCCGCGCTAGGCAAGCTCAAGTGGCTGGTGATCATGGACCCGCTGGCCACCGAAACCTCGGAGTTCTGGCGTAATGCCGGGCCGTTCAACGACGTCGACACGGCCAATATCCAGACCGAAGTGATCCGCCTGCCCACCACTTGTTTTGCCGAGGAGGACGGCTCGCTGGTCAACAGCAGCCGCTGGCTGCAATGGCACTGGAAAGGTGCCGACGGCCCGGGCCAGACCCGCACCGATGTGCACATCATGAGCGAGCTGTTCTTGCGCCTGCGCCAACGCTACCAGGCTGAGGGCGGCGCTTACCCCGATGCGCTGATGAACATCAGCTGGCCGTACAAGGTCCCTGAAGAGCCGTCCCCTGAGGAGCTGGCCAAGGAAATGAACGGCTGGGCGGTAACCGACGTCACCGACCCGACCGGCGCGGTGCTCAAGGGCGGGCAACAGTTGTCGGGCTTCGGCCAGCTCAAGGACGACGGCAGTACCGCTTCGGGTTGCTGGATTTTCGCCGGCTGCTGGACCGAGCAAGGCAACCAGATGGCACGCCGCGACAACAGCGACCCGTACGGCATGCACCAGGTGCAGAACTGGGCCTGGGCGTGGCCGGCCAACCGCCGCATCCTCTACAACCGTGCCTCCAGCGACCCGCAAGGCAAGCCATGGGACCCAGAGAAAAAACGCCTGGTGTGGTGGAACGGCAAAGCCTGGACCGGTACCGATGTGCCCGACTTCAAGGTCGACTCGCCACCGGAAGCCGGGATGAACCCGTTCATCATGAACCCCGAGGGCGTGGCGCGGTTCTTTGCGATCGACAAGATGGCCGAAGGCCCGTTCCCCGAGCACTACGAGCCGTTCGAAACGCCGATCGGCATCAACCCGCTGCACCCGCAGAACAAGAAGGCCACCAGCAACCCGGCCGGGCGCATCTTCGATTCGGTGTGGGACAGCCTCGGCACCCATGATGAATTCCCTTACGCGGCGACCACCTACCGGCTGACCGAGCACTTCCACTTCTGGAGCAAGCATTGCCGGCTCAACGCGATCGCCCAGCCCGAGCAGTTCGTCGAGATCGGCGAGGTGCTGGCGAACGAGAAGGGCATCAAGGCAGGTGACCGGGTGCGGGTGTCTAGCAAGCGCGGGCATATCGACGCGGTGGCGGTGGTGACCAAGCGGATTCGCCCGCTGCAGGTCAACAACCAGACCGTGCACCAGATCGGCATCCCGTTGCACTGGGGCTTCACCGGGGCAACCCGGCACGGCTACCTCACCAACACCCTGGTGCCGTTCCTGGGTGATGGCAACACCCAGACGCCGGAGTCCAAGTCGTTCCTCGTCAAAGTGGAGAAACTCTGATGGCCAGCCAAGACATCATCGCCCGCTCGGCCACCACCACCGTACCGCCTTCGGTACGCCAGCAGGAGGAAGTCGCCAAGCTGATCGATACCACCAAGTGCATCGGCTGCAAGGCCTGCCAGGTGGCCTGTTCGGAGTGGAACGAGCTGCGTGACGAGGTTGGCCACAACCACGGCACCTACGACAACCCCCAGGACCTCAAGGCCGAGACCTGGACCCTGATGCGCTTCACCGAGCACGAGCGCGACGACGGCAACCTGGAGTGGCTGATCCGCAAGGATGGCTGCATGCACTGCGCCGACCCCGGTTGCCTGAAAGCCTGCCCGAGCCCGGGGGCGATCATCAAGCACGCCAACGGTATCGTCGATTTCAACCAGGACCACTGCATCGGTTGCGGCTACTGCATCACCGGCTGCCCGTTCAACATCCCGCGCATATCGCAGAAGGACCACAAGGCATACAAGTGCACGCTGTGTTCCGACCGGGTCAGCGTGGGGCTGGAGCCGGCCTGCGTGAAAACCTGCCCGACCGGGGCGATCGTTTTCGGCAGCAAGGACGAGATGAAGGTGCATGCCGCCGAGCGCATCGTCGACCTCAAGTCACGTGGCTACGACAACGCCGGGCTGTACGACCCGGACGGCGTCGGCGGCACCCACGTGATGTACGTGCTGCACCATGCCGACACCCCTCGGCTGTACGCCGGCCTGCCGGACCAGCCGGTGATCAGCCCGCTGGTAGGTTTGTGGAAGGGCTTCACCAAGCCGCTGGCGCTGCTGGCCATGGGCGCGGCGGTGCTGGCAGGGTTCTTTCACTATGTGCGGGTTGGCCCGCAGCGGGTCGAAGAGGACGAGCACCCCACGCCGCCTGATGACAGCGTGCACCAGGTGGACCCTGCGGTGCATGTGTACGATCCGAAGCAGCCCGGTGGGCAAGGGGAGCAACGGCCATGAACCACAACAAGCCTATCCTGCGTTACAACGCCAACGAGCGGACCAACCACTGGATTGTCGCCATTCTGTTTTTCATGGCCGGGCTGTCTGGGCTGGCGCTGTTCCATCCGGCCCTGTTCTGGCTAAGCCACCTGTTCGGCGGTGGGCCGTGGACACGCATCCTGCACCCGTTCATGGGCGTGGCCATGTTCGTGTTCTTCCTCGGCCTGGTGGTGCGTTTCTGGCGCGCCAACTTCATCACCGCCAACGACCGCCTGTGGCTGCGCCGCATCGACCGGGTGATGGTCAACCGTGAAGACGGCGTGCCGCCCATTGGCAAGTACAACGCCGGGCAGAAGCTGCTGTTCTGGACGCTGCTGCTGTGCATGCTGGTGCTGTTGCTGAGCGGTGTGGTCATCTGGCGCGCGTACTTCAGCCATTTCTTCGATATCGGCTCCATTCGCCTGGCTACCTTGCTGCATGCGCTGGCGGGTTTTGTGCTCATCCTTAGCATCATTGTGCACATCTACGCCGGTATCTGGATCAAGGGCTCCATTGGCGCCATGCTGCATGGCTGGGTCAGCCGCGCCTGGGCCCGCAAACATCATGAGCTGTGGTACCGCGAGGTGACCGGCGACAAGCCCCCGGGTGATCACGGACGTAAAGAAGGATGAGTACATGAGTACGATACTCGTACCCGGGCAGATCGAGGCCTCGGCGGTGGCGCCACCCTTTTTGCACCTGCCACCCAAGGGCTTGTTCGCCCTGCGTGCCGAGCGGCTGGAGCTACTCGCTGAAGATAATGCCCTTGGCGATTACCTGTGGCTGATCGCGCGGCTGTGCCACATCCAGCAGTGGCTTGTGGATAACCCGCCTGGTGCTTTGCCTGTGGCCGAAGACCGCCAGCGCCTGTGCATAAGTCATGGGCTGCCGCCGCTGGCAGCCGACAGCCTGGTGCGCGAAGGGCCGTGGCTGGTCTGGCTGCAGGCGTTGCTCGATCAGTTCGGTGAAGTGGCCACGGGGCCGTTGGCTGAAGCGCTGCAGGCACTGCGCAACAGTGACGACGGCCGGCGCAAGGGCTGGGGCATCGCGTTGCTGGCAGGGCAGTTCGATGCCGTGCCGGCCGCGTTTGTGCCGTTTCTGGGCGCGGCGCTGCAAGCCGCCTGGTCCTATTGGCTGCTGGCGCTGCCGGCTTGCGAACTCAAGCCGGCTGGCAGCCTGGCCCAGTGCCCGGCCTGCGGGTCGCCGGCGTTGGCCGGTGTGGTGCGTAACCGTGGCAAGCATAACGGCCTGCGTTACCTGGCCTGCTCGTTGTGTGCCTGCGAGTGGCATGTGGTGCGGGTCAAGTGTGTGTACTGCGAGTCGAGCAAGGACCTGCGCTATACCAGCTTGGAGGATGATCGCCATGCGCCGGGCAAGGCACCGTTGCAGGCCGAGTGTTGCCCGGGGTGCAACACCTACCTGAAGCAGCATTATCTGGAGAACGATGCCGCTGCCGAGCCGCTGGCTGATGACCTGGCCAGCCTGGCGCTGGATATCCGGCTGGATGAGGAAGGGTTTCATCGCCTGGCGCCAAACCTGCTGCTGGCGCCGGGCGGCGGGTGAGTGTCTACACTGCAAGATCGAGTCGCGCCCTTCGCGGGGCAAGCCCGCTCCCACAGGTACTTCGCTGTATTCGGAACCAGCAAGTTCTCTGTGGGAGCGGGCTTGCCCCGCGAAAGGGCCAGAACAGACAACGGATCAGCTGAAGGTAGTACCTGATGTCTTCAAGCCTCGCCAACGACACCCCACGCCTGCCTTCCATCGACACCCTCCTGCGTCACCAGGCCTGCCTCCCGCTGATCGACCGCCACGGCCGCGACGCTGTACTCGCCACCCTGCGCCAACTGCTCGATGACCTGCGCGAGCCCGCCCATCTGGGCCAACTCAGCGCTGCCGAGTTGGCCGCAGAGGTACTGCTCGGCCGCACTGGCGAGCGCCTGGCTACCCAGCAACGCAGCCAGGTCCGCCGGGTGTTCAACCTCACCGGCACCGTGCTGCACACCAACCTCGGCCGCGCCCTGTTGCCGGAAGAGGCCATCGACGCCATGCAGACCGCCGCCCGTTACCCGCTCAACCTGGAGTTCGACCTGGCCACCGGCAAGCGCGGCGACCGTGACGACCTGATCGAAGGCCTGATCCGCGAATTGACCGGTGCCGAAGCCGTTACCGTGGTCAACAACAATGCCGCAGCGGTGCTGTTGGCGCTGAACAGCCTGGGGGCGCGCAAGGAGGGCATCATCTCCCGAGGCGAGCTGATCGAGATCGGCGGGGCCTTTCGTATCCCCGACATCATGGCCCGTGCAGGCGTACGGCTGCACGAGATCGGGACCACCAACCGCACCCATGCGCGCGACTACGAGGCCGCCATCGGCCCGCGCACCGGCCTGCTGATGCGCGTGCACTGCAGCAACTACAGCATCCAGGGCTTCACGACCCAGGTGCCTACCGCCGAGCTGGCGCGCATTGCCCATCACCATGAACTGCCGCTGCTCGAAGACCTGGGCAGCGGCAGTTTGCTTGACCTTACCCGCTGGGGCCTGCCCGCCGAACCGACCGTGCGCCAGGCACTGGCAGATGGCGCCGATATCGTCACCTTCAGCGGCGACAAGCTGCTTGGCGGGCCACAAGCCGGGATCATCGTCGGGCGCAAGGACCTGATCGCCAAGATCAAGAAGAACCCCCTCAAACGTGCGCTGCGCGTCGACAAGATCACCCTCGCCGCCCTTGAAGCGGTGCTGGCGCTGTACCGCAACCCGGACCGGCTGGCCGAGCGCCTGCCCAGCCTGCGCCTGCTGACCCGCAGCCAGGCCGAGATCCAGGCCCAGGCCGAGCGCCTGGCGCCCGAACTCAAAGCCCGCCTCGATGGGCAATGGGCGGTCAGTGTGGAGCCGGCACTGGGCATGATCGGCAGCGGCAGCCAGCCGGTGGCGCGCCTGCCCAGCGCCGCGCTGTGCCTGCGCCCGCAGGTGTCGAAGAAGCTGCGCGGGCGCAGCCTGCATGTGCTGGAGCGCGCCTTGCGCGAGTTACCGGTGCCGGTGCTGGGGCGTATCGACGACGATGCGCTGTGGCTCGACCTGCGCCAGTTGGACGATGAAGCCCAGTGGCTGGCGCAGCTGCCTGCCCTGCAACTGGGGCCGGTGCAGTGATCGTCGGTACCGCTGGCCATATCGACCACGGCAAGACGGCGCTGCTGCAGGCCTTGACCGGGCAGGCTGGCGACCACCGTCAGGAAGAACGCGAGCGCGGCATGACCATCGACCTCGGCTATCGCTATGCCGCACTGGCCGAAGGTGCGCCACTGACGGGCTTCATCGATGTGCCGGGCCATGAGCGCTTTATCCACAACATGCTGGCAGGGGCGCACGGCATCGACCTGGTGTTGCTGGTGGTGGCTGCGGACGACGGCGTCATGCCGCAAACCCGCGAGCACTTGGCGATCATCGAGTTGCTGGGCATTCCTCAGGCGTTAGTGGCGGTCAGCAAATGCGACCGGGTAGCGCCGGCTCGCCTGGCCGAAGTGCACGCGCAGATCGCCGCGCTGCTGGCGCCGGGGCCGTATGTGGGGGCCTCGCAGTTTGCCCTGTCGAGCATCACGGGCGAGGGTGTGGAGGCATTGCGCCAGGCACTGCTGCAGGCGCAAGGGCGGGTGCGGCAGCGCAGTGTGCGCGGCGGTTTTCGCCTGGCCATCGACCGCGCCTTCGCGGTGTCTGGCGCCGGCGTGGTGGTCACCGGCACGGCATTGGCCGGCCAGGTCAGTGCGGGCGACACCCTGTTGTTGGGCAAGGCTGGCAAACCCGTGCGGGTGCGCGGCCTGCATGCCCAGAGCCAGGCCGCGCTGATGGCCGAAGCGGGCCAGCGGGTGGCGCTGAACATCGCTGCCGAACGGTTGGCCGTCGAACAGGTGCACCGGGGTGACTGGCTGGTGCCCGAATGGCTGCACGCACCCAGCGTTCGGATCGATATCGAGCTGACGTTGCTGGCGGGAGAAACCCGCCCGTTCGAGCACTTCAGCGCTGTGCACGTCCACCTCGGCACTCAGGATGTGACCGCCCGCGTGGCGCTGCTCGAAGGTGAGGCACTGCTGGCCGGCCAGCGCATGTTTGCCCAGTTGCTACTCAACGCGCCGCTGCAGGCCGTGCATGGCGACCGGCTGGTGCTGCGCGACCAGCGCGCCCAGCGCACGCTGGGGGGCGGGTGGGTGCTTGACCCGTTTGCGCCCAGTCGGCAGCGTCGCAGCGAGGCGCGGCTGCGCCAGTTGCAGGTGCTGCGTGATGCCGAGGGCCTGGAGCAAGCGTTACCCGCCTTGCTGGATGCCGCGCCCGCAGGGCTCGACCCACAGCGGCTGGAGCGGCAGTTCAACCGCCTGCGTGCGAGCTGGCAGTTGCCCGCGAATGTTCTGGTGATTGCCACGCGCCAGGGGCCGCTGCTATTTGCCCGTGCGACGTGGGGGGTGTTGAAGCAGCAGGTGCTGGAGCAACTGGCACTGTTTCATCAGCAGGAGCCCGACCAGCTCGGCCCGGACCGCGACCGTTTACGGCGCTTTGCTGCCTTGCCGCTGGAGCGTCCGGCGTTTGTCAGCCTGCTGGATGAATTGCTTGATGAGGGGCAGGTTGCCAGCAGCGGCCCGTGGTTGCACCTGCCCGATCACAAGGTGCAATTGAGTGAGGCCGATAACGCGCTATGGGCGCGGTTGGAACCCCGCTTGCTGGAAGGGCAGTACGACCCGCCGTGGGTGCGGACGCTGGCCAGTGAATTGGGCTGCGCCGAAACGGATGTGCGCTTGCTGATGCGCAAGCTGGCCAGGCTGGGCCTGGTGCACCAGGTGGTGCGGGACCTGTTCTACCCGGCAGCGACGGTACAGCGCATGGCCGCGCTGCTGCTTGGCCAGGTGAGTGAAGCGCCGGTAGTGCAGGTGGCTGCGTTTCGCGATATGTTGGGCATCGGTCGCAAGCGCAGTGTGCAGATTCTTGAGTATTTCGACCGCATCGGCCTGACCCGCCGGGTGGCCGACCAGCGTTACATCCGCGCCGACAGCGCCCTGGCCCAGCAGCAGGCCAGGCACTGAGTTCAAGGAAGGCAATCGCGCCCGGTGGCGCGGCCGGGCTTCAAACCCGGTTGGGGACGGCAGCCGTTCCCGGGCAGGTTCGACTCCCGCTGCCTTCCGCCATTAACGTCTCCCTTTAGGGCCTCTTCGCGGGTAAACCCGCTCCCACAGGGGCTTTACAGTTCTTGAGACGTGAGCAGTACCTGTAGGAGCGGGTTTACCCGCGAAGAGGCCCGAAAGCGCGACGCTTAAGCCCGCTCTCCACACAGATCCAGCGCAAACCACTGCTCAGCAGCTTCTGCACCCAACCCAGCCCCCAGCAGCGCAAACAGTTTGCCCAGCGCTGCCTCACGGGTCATGCCGCCGCCACTGACCAGGCCAGCGCCACGCAGGCGGTTACCCGCCGCATAGGTATCGAACACCACCGACCCTTCCGGGCACTGGCTGATCGCAACCAGCACAACACCCCGCTGACGCGCCGCTTGCAGTACGTCCAGCAATGCCTGGTCATCCGAGGGCCCTGTGCCGCTGCCGTAGCACTCCAGCAGCAAACCTTGCACGCCGCTGTCGAGCACTGCCCGCAGATGCCCGGCCTGCAAGCCAGGGAACACCGGCATCACCGCCAGGTTGACCGGCTGGCGCGGGTGCTGGTAGCCAAGCTCGGCGGGCAGGGTGGTGGCACGCTCACCGTCGCGATGGCGCGGCAGCGCGGCAAAGGCATCGAAGGCCTCGCTGCGCAGTTTCGAGGCCCGGCAGCCGTGCAGCAACTGCCCGTGGAAGTACAGCTGCACGCCGTCTTCCAGGCCTTGTTCGAACTGGCGCAGGGCGCCGCACAGGTTGTCCCAGGCATCGCTGCCCGGTGCACCGGCCGGCAACATCGAGCCGGTCAACAGCACCGGCACCGGCAAGCCAAGCAGCAGGAACGACAACGCCGCGGCGCTGTGAGCCAAGGTGTCGGTGCCATGCAGGACCAGCACCGCATCATGGCCGGCAACGTCCACCGCCTCGACGATGGCATCGCGCATGGCCAGCCAGTTGTGCTGCTGCATGTTGGCGCTGTCGAGCAGCGGGTTCATTTCCTGCAGCGTCCAATGCAACTGGGGTGCATCGGCCATCTGGGCGAAATGCTCGCGCATCCGCGCCTCAAAACCACCCGCTGGCGCCAGGCCTTCTGGGGTTTCGAGCATGCCGATGGTGCCGCCGGTGTAGAGGACGAGAAGATTCTTTACTGCGCGCATGGAGATCATCCGAGGCGGTAAGCGGAGAAAGAAAAGCCGCCCGCAGGTGGGGCGGCTGGGCAGGGCAGGATATCAGCGCTGAAGCTGGGCTTGGCCCACGGCTTTGTCAGCGGCTGTTTCGGCCTGCGTATTGGAAGGCCAGGCATTGCGGTCCAGGTCCAGGTCGGCAAACTTGGCCGAATCGAACACTGGCTGCTTGATGCCAGCCTTGCGCTGATCATCGTAGTCGCGCATCACCCGCAGGCCGACCTTGAACAGCAGGGCCAGGGCGATCAGGTTGACGAAGGCCAGGCAGGTCATGGTGATGTCGGCGAAGGCGAACACGGTCGACAGGTCCTGCATCGAACCCCACACCACCAGCGCCAGCACCAGGCCGCGGAACAGCATCAGCACGGCACGGTTGCGGGTCAGGAACTGCAGGCTGTTTTCGCCCAAGTAGTAGTTGTAGAGGATGCAGGTGAAGACGAACAGCGACAGCGCGACGCTGACGAACAGGCGCCCCCAGTCACCGACCACGGCGGCCAGCGAGTTTTGGGTCAGGACGATGCCGTCACCTTCGAAGCCTGGGGTGTAGAAGCCCGACAGCAGGATCAGCAGCGCGGTGCAGGTACAGATCACGAAGGTGTCGAGGAATACGCTGAACGCCTGGACCACGCCTTGCGCGCCCGGGTGCTTCACGGCCGCCACGGCAGCGACGTTGGGCGCACTGCCCAGGCCCGCTTCGTTCGCGAATACGCCACGCTTCACGCCCATGACGATGGCACTGCCCAGCAGGCCGCCGAACGCAGGGTCGAGGCCGAAGGCGCTCTTGAAGATGGTTTCCAGCATGGCTGGCACGTGCTCGATCTGGGTGCCGATCACGTACAGCGTCACGCCGATGTAGGCCAGCGTCTTGACCGGTACCAACAGGTCAGACACGGCGGCGATGCGCTTGATGCCACCGAGGAAGGTGATGGCCAGCAGCACGGCCAGGACGATACCGGTGTGCTTAGGATCGAAGGCAAAGGCGTTCTGCAGCGAGTGGGTCACGGTGTACGACTGCAGGCCAATGAAGGCGAAGCCGTAGGTGACCAGCAGCAGGATCGAGAAAACGATGGCCATGTTCTTGCGCTTCAGGCCGTGCTGGATGTAGTAGGCCGGGCCACCACGGTACAGGCCGTCACCGTCTGCGCGTTTGTAGACCTGGGCCAGCGTGCATTCGAAGAAGCTGCTGGACATGCCCACCAGCGCGGTGACCCACATCCAGAAGACCGCGCCTGGGCCGCCGAGGGTCACGGCAATGCCAACACCGGCGATGTTACCGGCGCCAACGCGGCCGGCGAGGCTCAGCATCAGGGCCTGGAAGGAGCTCAGCTGGCCTGCCTGGCCACGCAGCGATTCCTTGAACACACCGAACATGTGCGCAAAATGGCGGAACTGGACGAACCGCGAGCGGATGGTGAAGTAACCGCCGAGACCGACGATCAACACGATGAGGAGTTTCCCTGAAAGGAAATCGTTGAGTACTTCGAGCATTAAAATGACCTCGATTCTTATTCTTCGTGTGGAATGACCAGCGGACGGCAGGCGCACCGCTATCGTTGGGGCGCATGTTTGGCTATGACAAGAGTGGTTACAATTTCGCGGGTTGCTCTGACTTGATGCGACTTGATGCTAAACTTGCGCCATTCGCGTCACCTGGATTCTGAACATGAGCGATCATTTCGCTACCAACCTCAAACTGGCCTGCAGCCACTACCGCTCTATCTCGGAAGTTTGCCGACAGCTGTCGATCAACCGCGCGCAGTTCAACAAGTACCTCAGCGGCCAGAGCCGTCCGACGGCTTTCAACCTCAAACGCATCGGCGATTTCTTCGGTGTCGAGGATTACGAGCTAAACCAGCCGCCCGAGCAGTTCGCTCGGCTGATCGGCGCCCGTGTGTCGGCGGTGGCGGAACAGCCAAGCGACCCGATCAGCGAGTTGTTCCGCCCCTTGCACGAGCACGCGGGCAACCTGTCGCGCTACTGCGGCTATTACTTCGAGTACTCCAACTGCATGTCGGTACCGGGGTCGATCCTGCTATCGCTGGTGCACCTGCGTGAAGAGCGCGGCCGCTTCCTGTTCGAGCGCCAGGAGCGTCAGGAGCGCAGCAGTGCCACCGACCTGCATGCCGAGGTGCGTTGCCGCTACTTGGGCGCGGCGTTCCAGTTGCAGGACCGGATGTTCCTGATCGACTACGAGTCGTTGACCCTTAACGAGATGAGCCAGACCATCCTCATCCCCAGCTTCAAGAGCCGCATCACCCGCCTGAACGGCCTGAAGACCGGCGTTTCCAGCGGCGACCGACGCAACCCGGCCTGCACCCGAGTGGTGTGGGAGTACCTGGGCGAAGAGATCAACCGCATCAATGCCTATCGCCAGGTCAAGCTGTACCGGCCGGATGACCCGCGTATCGATGACGACGTGCGCGAGCGGTTGAGTGTGGGGCCGTTGAGTAATGGGCTATTCGAAATCGAGTGAGGGGCAACGCGTCACACATCGTCGAGGATGAACGTTTGCACCGCGTCCGCAACTTGATCCGCGATTGCCGGGGTACTGCGCAGGTGGGCGGCGATGCCATGGTCGCAGTCCGTAAGAAACAGGCATTGCAAACGCTCCGGTGAAACTGACTGCATCAGCGCGTGAGTGACTTCTTCAGGAATTGGGCTGTAGCGCTCGGTGCCGGCAACCCACAGGTTGCCAGCACTGGTGCCGGGCCCTTTGCCGAATCGCTGTGAGTTGAGCCCGTCATACTCGCCAATCACCATCAGTACTCTGCCCCGAGACCGACTGAGGAAGGCGTAGCTGTCGCAGTCCAGAAAGCCGTAGGGCCTGCTGATGGCTGCTGTAAAGGTCGGGCCGAATGGCGCCTGTTGAGCGAGGTCTGGATAAACAGCTGGGCAGATCAATACAAGCCTGTTCACTTGCGGTAACTGCGCTGCGAGTTTCAGCGTAATTGCAGCCCCTAGGCTATGGCCTATCAGCGTTCGGCAGTCATTAGCGATATGTCGGAAAAAACGTCGCGCCTCTTCGAGATTGGTCGCTAGTGAAGGCGAATCTGCACCTGGCTCGCTGGCGAGACTGTGCCCTGACAGGTTTCCAGTTAGCGATCCGATACCTGCGGCTTGCAGGCGATAGAGCAGCGGGTTGAGCCGAGTGAAGTCCGAGCGCGCGCCCCCGATGACAAACACCGGGGGTGATTGCTCAAGATCAGGCACCAGCAATCGGGCTTGCTGTTGGTAGTTTCCGAACACTTCTTCGATGATTACTTCTTTGCCAGGTGCGGGTTCGTTGAACTGCCATTTCAATCGGTGATTTGTGTCCGTTTGTACGTGCATGCTGCCCTCTTTTAAAGAGCCGATGATTGGTATTACGCAACGCAGATTAGGCTAGTTGCTGTTTTTGCCGTGTGCGCTGGCTCATGGCTTTTTTTAAGCCTATGAGATCGAGCGCCGCCCGCGCGGCGCTTCGCAGCACAAGGCTGCTCCTACATTTGTTTCGGGCCAATGAATCCTGAGACAGAGGCGCGCGGCCCTTTTGGCGCCCACCTCAATATCGTGTGGAACAAACAAGGCGGTCGCGTGCGTAGGTACAGGCGTTACTGGCCGGAAACAGATGTAGGAGCAGCCTTGTGCTGCGAAGCGCCGCGCGGGCGGCGCTCGATTTGCGCACCACCTCAAAACCCAAGGCAAGCACCTGTCGGCAAAACGTGGCTGCAATTGGGCCATCCAAGCGGGTGGTGGCGAAAATTTGAAATCAACACTGTCGATGGTATTCACTAGGCCCTGGGTTGGACTTCCCCGCCCGGAAACCGCAAAATGACCCCTTTCCCTCAATCAACCTCTCCGGATCTGCTGACTCTATGCGTATGCGCCTAATGCTGTTGGGTGGTGGCAATGCCCTCGGGCAAGCGCTGATTCGTCTCGGGGCTGAAGAGGACATTGCATTCCTGGCACCGCGCCCGCCGGAGAACGGCTGG
The DNA here is from genome assembly GCF_059025405.1 of Pseudomonas sp. 5.2. NCBI lineage: Bacteria > Pseudomonadati > Pseudomonadota > Gammaproteobacteria > Pseudomonadales > Pseudomonadaceae > Pseudomonas > Pseudomonas sp. 5.2. The sequence continues at coordinate 72,914 of NZ_JBYBHH010000019.1, read as the reverse complement.
GACCCGGCCAGCCTCACTCAGCTGCTCGACGATCACCGCCCCAATGCCTTGGTCAACCTGGCCTATTACTTCGACTGGTTCCAGGCCGAGTCGGTCAGCGAACAACGCCTGGCTCAGCAAGAGCGGGCGGTGGAGCGGCTGGCAGAGTTGTGCCAGCACCACCAGATCACCTTGGTGCAGCCTTCGAGCTACCGGGTTTTCGACGGGTCGCGGGCCACGGCCTACAGCGAGAAAGACGAGCCGGTGCCGCTCGGCCTGCGTGGCCAGGCCCTGTGGCGCATCGAGCAGAGCGTGCGGGCGGCGTGCCCGCAACATGTGCTGCTGCGCTTTGGCTGGCTGCTCGATGAAAGCGTCGACGGTGCACTGGGCCGTTTCCTGACCCGCGCCGAACAACCCCAGGAATTGCTGCTGGCAGATGACCGCCGCGGCAACCCGACGCCGGTCGATGACGCTGCCCGGGTGATCCTGTCGGTGCTCAAGCAGCTCGATTGCAGCGCGCCGCTGTGGGGCACCTACCATTACGCCGGCAACGAAGCGACCACGCCACTGGCGCTGGGGCAGGCGATTTTGACCGAGGCTGGCCAGTACCGTCAGCTGGCGGTGCAGGCGCCCACGCCACAGGCCCATGCCGCGCGGCCGGACGCCAGCGAAGAGCCCCAGCACGCCGTGCTGGCCTGCAAGAAAATCCTTCACACCTTCGGTATCAAGCCCCGCGCCTGGCGCGCCGGCCTGCCGCCCCTACTGGACCGTTTCTACCGCCATGGCTGATGCCCCCATCCTGATCACCGGCGGTGCCGGCTTCATCGGCTCTCACCTGTGCGATGCGCTGTTGGCCAAAGGTTACGCCGTACGCATTCTCGACGACCTGTCCACTGGCAAGCGGGATAACCTGCAGATTACCCACCCACGGTTGGAACTGATCGAAGGCGATGTCGCCGATGCTGGGCTGGTCAGCCGTGCGGCCGCTGGTTGCGCTGCGGTGGTGCACCTGGCGGCCGTGGCGTCGGTGCAGGCTTCGGTCGAGGATCCGGTAAAGACTCACCAGAGCAATTTCATCGGCACCCTGAATGTCTGCGAAGCCATGCGCCTGCACGGCGTGCGTCGGGTGCTGTTCGCCTCCAGTGCTGCGGTGTATGGCAACAACGGCGAAGGCGAGTCGATTGCTGAAGAAACACCGAAAGCGCCGTTGACCCCTTACGCTGTGGATAAGCTGGCCAGTGAGCAGTACCTGGATTTCTACCGCCGCCAGCATGGTCTGGAGCCGGTGGTGTTCCGCTTCTTCAATATCTTCGGCCCGCGCCAGGACCCTTCCTCGCCGTATTCGGGCGTGATCAGCATCTTCAGCGAGCGTGCCACCCAAGGGCTGCCGATCACGGTGTTCGGGGATGGTGAGCAGACCCGGGATTTCCTTTATGTAGGGGACCTGGTGCACGTGATGATCCAGGCGCTGGAGCAGCAGCAGGTCGAGGAGGGCGCGGTGAACATCGGCCTGAACCAGGCGACTTCGCTCAACCAGCTGTTGACGGCCCTGGAAAAGGTAATCGGCAGCTTGCCAGCGATCAGCTATGGCCCAGCCCGCTCGGGCGACATTCGCCATTCGCGGGCGGATAACCAGCGCTTGCTGACACGCTTCGATTTCCCGGCGCCAACGCCATTGGTCGACGGCTTGTCCCGCTTGCTCGGCAAGCCCTGACCGCAGGCTCGGCAACGCACGCCGTCCTGTAGGAGCAGCCTTGCGCTGCGAAGAGGCCGGTGGCAACACAGTAGATTTTCACTGCTGCCACCGGCCTCTTCGCAGCACAAGGCTGCTCCTACAGGAGTCTTGGCTTGCCAGCCACGTGGCGCCGGGCTCAACCGTGCTGCACCACCGTGCGCTGGCAATCATCAGGCCCCAACACCCGCCCATCCCGAGCGCGCACTTGCAGGGTCTCGACCGTTTCCCCTGTGGCGCGGTCCAGCAACGCCGATCGCGTTTCTCCCGCCTCGAACAAGAACTGCTCCCCCCACTGGCGCAAGGCGATCACCAACGGAAACACCGAACGCCCTTTTTCGGTCAGCACATACTCTTTGTAGGCACTGCCATCCGATGCCGGCTGCAACGCCAACAGCCCACTCTCCACCAGTAACTTGAGCCTCGAGGCCAGGATGTTCTTGGCCAGCCCGAGGTTCTTCTGAAACTCACTGAAGCGGCGCAAGCCATCGAAGGCGTCGCGCAGGATCATCAGCGCCCAGCGATCACCCAATACTTCAAGGGCCCGGGCTACCGGGCATTGTCCGTTCTTTTCGTCGAGCATCGTGCGGCTCTCTCAAGGGCTCTGGTTGCAGATTAAAACCACATTTGCTAGAAATCCATATGTGGTTTTAATTTGAAACCAGATTGAAGGGATACGCCATGCACAACCCGAACGCTACACAACCCCGCCTGACCCGCGCGATGACCCTGTTACTGGCCCTCACCTGCGGTATTGCAGTGGCCACGGTGTACATCGCCCAGCCCTTGCTCGAGTCCATGGCACGGGGCTTGGGGGTAGGGCAGCAGCGCATAGGCTGGGTGGTCGGCGCCACCCAGGCCGGTTATGCGCTGGGCTTGCTACTGATCGTGCCGCTAGGCGACCTGATCGACCGCAAGCGCCTGATCGTCGGCCAGTTGTGGGTCTCGGCCCTGGCCCTGATGGCGGTAGGCATGGCCTGGGACTGGGCGGTGCTGCTGATGGCGCTGGCGCTGGTTGGGTTGATGGCCGTCATGGTGCAGGTGATGGTGGCGCATGCCGCCACCCTGGCCACCCCCGCACAGCAGGGGCAGGCGGTGGGCACGGTCACCAGCGGGGTGGTGCTGGGTATTCTGCTGGCGCGGCTGGTGTCTGGCTTCGTCGCCGACATGGCGGGCTGGCGTGTCGTCTATTTTGCCGCCGCTGGGGTACTGATGCTGATGGCCTGCCTGCTCTGGCGCGGCATGCCGGGTGCCCGGCCGGCGGCGCAGCGCCTCGGTTACCTGGCATTGACGGGCTCGCTGTGGGCCTTGTTCAAGGAAGACCCTGCCCTGCGCCGACGCGGGTTATACGGCCTGTTGATCTTTGCCGCCTTCAGCGTGCTGTGGAGCGCGATGGTGCTGCCGCTGAGCGCTTCGCCCTTGGCGCTCAGCCATACCCAGATCGGCCTGATTGGCCTGGCCGGCGTGGCGGGCGCGGTTGCTGCTTCCCGGGCCGGCCGGTTGGCCGATCAAGGCCGCGGCGAGCGCACCACCGGGTTCGCCCTGGCGGTACTGACGGTGTCGTGGCTGCCGACGGCGTTCGTCGAGCATTCGCTGCTGGCGTTTCTAGTGGGGGTGGTGTTGCTCGATTTTGCGGTGCAGGCCGTGCATGTCACCAATCAGAGCCTGTTGCTGGCCGGGCGCAGCGCACAGGCGAGCCGCCTGATTGGCGCCTACATGTGTTGCTATTCACTAGGTAGCGGATTGGGCGCGGTGCTGGCGACCTGGGTCTATGCCCGATGGGGGTGGGCGGCGGTGTGCGTGCTGGGGGCAGGGATCAGTGCGACAGCCTTGGGTTGCTGGCTGGGGGCGAGAACAGGGAGCGCGGCAATGGCCGCCCTCCCTGCCAGGGATCAGAACTTGTAGCCAAGGCCAACCATGTAAACCCACGGGTCGACGTCGACGTCGACCTTGGTCTTGCTGTAGCCCAGCGCGGTCGGGCCGTTGACGCTGGCCTTGGTGTCGATGTCGACGTACCAGACCGAGGCGTTGACCAGCAGGTTGTCGGTGAGCATGTAGTCCATGCCCAGTTGGCCAGCGATGCCGACCGAATCCTGCAGCTTCAGGTTGCTGAAGCCTTGGTCTTTACGCGCGCTGCTCAGGTCTTCATCGAAGAACAGGGTGTAGTTGATGCCCACGCCGGCATACGGCTGGAAGCGGGAGTTCGGCTCCATCGGGTAGTACTGCAGCGACAGGGTCGGTGGCAGTTGCTTGATGTCGGCCAGCTTGCCGTCCAGGCCGCCGCCCAGACCCTTGACGCCCACGGTGTGCTTGAACGGGGTGGCCGCCAGCAGCTCCAGGCCGATGTGGTCGGTGAGCATGTAGGCAAAGGTCAGGCCCAGCTGGGTGTCGCTGTCCAGGGTTGCCTTGGTGCCCGACACCTTGTTGCCGTCGAACTTGAGGTCGCCGCTGCTTTCGTTCGGTGCGGTAGTGATGGCACCGGCGCGCAGGATCATATCGCCTGCCTGATAGGCGTGGGCGGCAGGGGCGGCGAGCGCAAGGGCCACAAGCGAGGCGCCGAGCAAGGACTTGTTCATGGAAGCTCCCAGAGGACATTAGTAATTGAGTAGTCCAATGGTACGGATGCGTCTAAACCGAAAGTTTGACCCAGCTCAAAGAAGCGTCGGAACGAATTCGAAACAGTTCTCACTTCAGCTCATAAGCGTATATTTTCTCGGCTTCCATCTGGTATCCGGCGTCGGCCAGTTCACTGCTGGAGGCGCTCACCTGCAGCTTTCCCTCGATCCAGTAGGGCTGATACAGGTCTTCGACGCGCACGCCCATCTCGCTGAAGATGTGCACGATCTGGTTCGAGGGTGGTGGCGGCACGTGGATGCAAGCGCCGTAGTAGGGCACCAAGAGAAATTCGGTGGTGCGGCCTTCTTCGCTGACCTCCAGCGGCACGATGTAGCCGGGCAGCTTGATCTGCTGGCCATCCAGGCTTTTCACCACCGGGGCATCCGGCGCCTGCTGGCGGGCGGCGGGCGCCGATTCGGCGGCCAGAGCGTCGCTCAGCTGTGACAGGTCGTGCAGCGGGGCCAGTTGCGGCGGGATGACAGGGGCGCCTTCTGGAATGAGGGCGGGCCAGTCCAGTTCGCGGGGCTCAGCGGCCCACAATGGCATCGCCACGGTCAGAAGCAGGACCAGCAGTGTCTGCAATGCTGGCCTCTTCGCGGGCAAGCCCGCTCCCACAGGTACTCCACAAGGTTTGCCCGCGAAGAGGGGGATGAGGTTTTTGATCATTGCAGGCTCTCAGAGGTGGATCGACAAGCCATCGGCCAGCGACTGCCGATAGGCACGCCAGGCCGGCACGCTGCCCATCAGCAGTGCAGCCCCGAGGATAATAGCCAGCAGCGTCCATTCATGGGCACTCGGCAGGGCCAGCGGCAGGAACAACCCATAGTTGGCCTGCACATAGCCCTGCGCCAGGGCGATGCCGGCGTACAGCAAGCCTAGCCCGGCGACAATCCCCACCACGGCCAGCGACAGCGCCTCCAGTATCAGCAACCCGGCGATATGCCAGGGCCGGGCACCGACCGAGCGCAAGATCGCCATCTCCCGCCGGCGCTCGTTGAGGCTGGTGAGAATCGCCGTCAGCATACCGATCAACCCGGTCAGCACCACGAACAGCGAAACCACGAACAGCGCCTGCTCGGCGGTGCCCATCAGGCTCCAGAGCTCCTGCAGGGCCACACCGGGCAAGATCGCTAGCAAGGGTTCGTTGCGGTACTCGTTGATTTCCCGTTGCAGGCTGAAGGTGGCGATCTTGCTGTTGAGGCCAAGCATGAACGCGGTGATGGCGGCAGGTTGCAGGTCCATGGTACGTGCCTGGTCGGCATTGATGCGCCCGGCACCGCGGGCGGGCACGCCGTTGTGCCAATCGATATGGATCGCCTCCATGCCACCCAGGCTGATATGCAGGGTGCGGTCGACCGGGGTGCCCGTACGCTTGAGCACGCCGACCACGGTGAACGGCTTGTCGTCATGCTTGACCAGGCTGATCGCCGCGACGCCATGCGCCAGTACCAGCTTGTCGCCCAGTGTGTAGTGCAAGGCGTCGGCCACTTCGGCGCCGAGCACCACTTCGAACGGGTCGTCGGCGAAGGCGCGGCCCTGGCTCAGCTCCAGGTGCTGCCTGCGGCCATATTGGTAGTGGCTGAAGTAGTCGCCGGTGGTGCCCATCACGCGATAGCCGCGGTGCGAGTCGCCCAGCGAAATAGGGATCGCCCACTTCACCCGTGGGTCCTGGGCGTAATGCTGGTAGCTGTCCCAGCGGATGTTGTTAGTGGCGTTGCCGATACGAAACACCGAATACAGCAGCAGGTTCACCGAGCCTGAGCGGGCGCCGACGATCAGGTCGGTACCGCTGATGGTGCTGGCGAAGCTGGCGCGGGCTTCGGTGCGCACGCGCTCTACGGCCAGCAGCAGGCACACCGACAAGGCAATGGCGAACGCGGTGAGGAAGGCGGTGAAACGGCGGTTGGCCAGGCTGGCCAGGGCAAGACGAAGCAGGTACATCAGGCCTCCCGGGGCTTGGCGGCGCGGTTGAGTTCGGCCAGTGAAAGGTGACGGTCGAACAGCGATGCCAGGCTCTGGTCATGGCTGACGAACAACAGGCTGGCGCCGGCTGCCCGGCACTCGTCGAACAACAGGCGGATGAAGGCTTCGCGGGTGTCGGCATCGAGGGCCGAGGTCGGTTCGTCGGCGATCACCAATTCCGGTTGGCCGATCAGTGCTCGTGCAGCGGCTACCCGTTGCTGCTGGCCGATCGACAGGCTGTCGGCGCGCCGGGCAAGCAGGGCGGGGTCGCCCAGGCCCAGGTGGGCGAGCAGCGTGGCGGCGGCCTTGTCGACACTGCCATGGCGCTGGGCCGCGCGGGTGGCGCGGCTGCGCGAAAAGCGGCAAGGCAGCTCGACGTTCTCGCGCACCGACAGAAACGGCAGCAAGTTGAACTGCTGGAAGATGTAACCGGTGTGGTCGACCCGGAAGCGATCGCGCGCGCCTTGGCCGAGGCCACTGAGGTCGTGGCCGAGCAGGCGAATGCGGCCCTGGCCAGGCAGGTTCACGCCGCCCAGCAGGCCCAGCAGCGTGGTCTTGCCGCTGCCGCTGGGGCCTTTGAGAAACAACGCCTCGCCGGCCTCCAGCTGGAAGGCGGGAATATCCAGCAGGGCCGGTTGGCCAGGCCAGGCAAAGATCAGGTCATGCAGTTCGATCAGCGGCTGGCCCATTCAGAACGCGACCGCGGCCTTGGCGGGTGTCGCTTCAACGCCTTTCTGACCTTTAGGGCCGATCAGTTGCACGTTGATCTTCTGGGTAGCCGGGAAGGCCTTGAACAGCGGGGCAAGGTCGATCTGGGTGAGGCTGTCCGGGTTGGCGCAGGTCAGTTGGTAATGCGCACCAATGTCGCTGTGCTCATGGCCGTGCTCATGCTCGTCGCCATCATCGTCGGCTTTCGGGGCATCGCCGAACAGCGGGCTTTCCAGCTCCTGTGCATCGTCCTTGCACCCAGCGGCTGCTGCCAGGCCGAACAGCTGCAAGGGTTGCTCGAGCTGCTGGCGTACGGCGGCGACCTTGGCTTTGTCGGCATCGCTATTGGCAGCGTGCTCGAAACCGACCAGGTTCATCGCCGGGCTGTCCAGTTCCAGCTCCAGGGTGTTGCCATCGAGCACGGCGTTGAGCTTGGCCACGCCATGCTCATGGGCGCCGAGGGTGCCATGGGCGTGATCATGGTCATGGTCATCGTGGGCATGGGCCATGGCGAGGGGCAGCAGAGCGAAGGGCAGGGCGAGCAGCAGGCGACGCATGGAAGACTCCAGGAGCAGGCTGGGAATGATTTGGTAATGTTATAACAATTTTTCTGCCTGCCGCCAGCCTGTGTGGCGCAGGTTTCATGTTGCTGTAGCATGGCTGCATTGACCTGCGTTCAAGGAAAGCATCATGAGAATTCGTGGACAGATTGGTGACTGGCCCGTGGACCTGACTGTCGAGCTGGAGCCGGCCGAGTGGGCGCAGTTGGGGCGGCACCTCGAGGTGCCGGTTACCGCCGAAGCGGCGGCCGCCTCGCCAGCAGCGCCGCGGCAAGATGATGGGCAGTGGGCCGCAGCGCGCGACGTGCTGCGCCAGGCTGGGCAGATGAATGGGCCAGCGTTGCTGGACCGCCTGGAAGGGCTGGCGGGGAGTACGGCGGCTGGCAAGCGACTGCTGGTGCGGTTGCGGCACAGCAGCGAGGTGAAGGTGGAAAGTGGCGCGGATGCGCCGGTGTATCACTGGGTCGGCTGACAAGGTCACACGCGTTCGAGGGTAGGAGCAGCCTTGTGCTGCGAAGAGGCCGGTGAAAGCAGCGCAGATTGACTGTGCTTTCACCGGCCTCTTCGCAGCTCAAGGCTGCTCCTACAAGGGCGTGCCTGCCTCAGAACAGGGCTGAAGACAGCTTGCGGCGATAGACGCTCACCAGCGGATGATCACCGCCCAGCAGTTCGAACACCTGCAACATCGCCTTCTGCGGCAACCCGTTCTCGTAGCCGCGGTTGCGCTTGAACAGCTTCAACAAGCCTTCCAGCGCCGCCTCGTATTGCTGGCGGGCCAGTTGCTGAATGCTCAACTGGTAGGCCGCTTCATCGTCCTCTGGGTTCTGCGCCAGGCGGCTCTTCAGGTCGGCGACTTCCGGCAGGCTGGCAGCCTGGCGCAGGAAGGTCAGCTGTGCCTTGGCACCGGCCAGGGCTGCCTTGTGTTCGTCGGTCTTGACCGCGTCCAGCACCACCTGGGCCTCGCCCAGCTCACCCCGCTCAGCCAGGCAACGGGCGTACAGGATCAGCGCCTCGGCATTGCTGTTGTCTTCACCCAGCAGCGCCTGGAGCAGTGCTTCGGTCTCGGCGAAGCGGCTTTCGGCGAACAGCGCCTTGGCCTGCTCCAGCGGCGATGCGGCAGGCTCGGCCGGCATCTGCACGTGCGGTTCGAGCAGCGCGCGGATCGCCGACTCCGGCTGCGCCCCGGCAAAACCGTCGACCGGCTGGCCGTCTTTGAACAGCACAACGGTCGGCAGGCTGCGAATGCCGAACTGGGCGACCACCTGCTGCTCCACGTCGCAGTTGATCTTGGCCAGCAGCAGCTCGCCCTGGTAACCCTCGGCGATTTTCGCCAGCAGTGGCATCAGCGCCTTGCAGGGCGCGCACCACTCAGCCCAGAAGTCCACCAGGACCGGTTTGTGGAAGGAGTTTTCGATGACCAATTGCTGGAAGGTGGCATCGGTGGCGTCGAAAATGTACGGCGTGTCTTGGCTCATCGCGACTCTCGCAAACTCGTGAATGGCACCACTATAAAGGCTCGCGGCTGGCGTGGTACAGGCTGACCCGGCGGAATTCGTGGGGCTCGGCCAGGTCCGGCAGGGTCAGTGCGTCGAGCACGCCCAATTGTTGGTACAGCGGGTGGCTGAAGTCGCGAACCCGCGAGTCGGCGACCAGCGCCTGGCGACCGCGGCCGAGGAAGGCATCGAGCAGTGGCAGGTTGGCGCGGTCATACAGCACATCGGCGACCAGGATCAGGTCGAAGCGGTCGTCCTCGGCGAAAAAATCGTTGCTGTAGCCGAGCTCCACGCCGTTCAACGCGGCGTTGGCGCGGCAGGCGTCGAGGGCCAGTGGGTCGAGGTCGCACGCCACCACTTCAAGGGCGCCTGCGCGGGCTGCGGCAATGCCGGCGATGCCGCTGCCCGCGCCAAAATCGAGCACACGCTTGCCCGCCACCCATGCCGGGTGTGCGGCCAGGTAGCGGGCCATGGCCAGGCCGCTGGCCCAGCAGAAGCTCCAGTACGGAGGTTCTTCGAGAATGCGCCGGGTTTCTTCGCTGCTGAAGGCGCGGTCCATGTTCTGGTCGTCGATCAGCCACAGTTTCAGCTTGCAGTCAGGCAGGTCGCTGACCACCAGGCGCGCTTCGCCGATCAGGCCACTGAGGGCCTGTTGCAGTGCCAGTGGCGCCACTTACGGTGCCTTCTCGAAACGCAGAGGGCCGGTGGCCTGGGTTTGCGGCTGGGCGATGCGCACAGGGGGCAGGTGCATGATCAACTGCCCGGAGCTGCTGGCGCGGCCGCGCAGTTCGACGCGGGCACCGGCCGGGAAGGCTTCGGGGTTGAAGCGCAACTGATAAGGCAGCGCCTGCCCGGTGCCGGTCAGGTTGCTGCTGGCCAGCAGGCGTTGCGGGCGGTCGCGTTCGTCGATCACCAGCAGGGCCAGCTCCACGTCGGCGCCGGCCGGGATTTCCAGCAAAGTGCCGCTCAGCTCGCGCTGGTAGGCGGGCAGCGGGCCAAGCGGTTGGGCCTTCTTGGCCACTTTGGCTGGCGCAGGCGCCTGGCCTTGATCGGGCTTGGGCTGGTCGCTACCGCAAGCGGCAAGCAGGGCGGCGCAGCACAGCACGACGAGCGCTCGATAGTGCATTGGGGCTTCCTTCACGGGCAGATTTCCCTGGATGTTAACCCCTTTGGCTTGTCTTGCCAGTGGGATGCGCTACCATGGCCCTCCCTTTTTTTGTTGCCTGCCACCATGCACTGTCCCTTTTGCGGTGCCAACGACACCAAGGTCATCGACTCTCGTCTTGTCGCCGAGGGCGAGCAAGTGCGCCGCCGCCGCGAGTGCGTTGCCTGCGGCGAGCGTTTCACTACCTTCGAAACCGCCGAACTGGTGCTGCCCCGGCTGATCAAGCAGGACGGCACGCGCCAGCCTTTCGACGAAGACAAGTTGCGTGCAGGCATGCAGCGGGCGCTGGAAAAACGCCCGGTCAGCGTCGAGCGCCTGGAAGCGGCGCTGGCGCACATCAAGAGCCGCCTGCGTGCCACCGGCGAGCGCGAGGTCAAGTCACTGGTGGTGGGTGAAATGGTGATGGCCGAGCTGCGCAAGCTCGACGAGGTGGCCTATATCCGCTTCGCCTCGGTCTACCGACGCTTCCAGGACCTCGACGAATTCCGCGAAGAAATCGACCGCCTGGCCCGTGAGCCAGCTAAAGAGTGAGCATGCCCAGCCAGACCGCGATCCTCGATGCCCACTACATGGCCCGCGCCCTGGAGCTGGCCCGCAAGGGTATTTACAGCACCCACCCCAACCCGCGTGTGGGGTGCGTGATCGTGCGCGATGGCGAAGTGGTCGGCGAAGGCTGGCACGTGCGCGCCGGTGAGCCCCATGCCGAGGTGCATGCCCTGCGCCAGGCCGGTGAGCGCGCCCGCGGCGCTTGCGCCTATGTCACCCTCGAACCGTGCAGCCACCATGGCCGCACGCCGCCGTGCGCCGAAGCGCTGGTCAAGGCTGGCGTGGCCCGCGTGGTGGCCGCGATGCAAGACCCCAACCCGCAAGTGGCGGGGCAGGGGCTGCGGCGCCTGGCAGAGGCCGGTATCGAGGTCAGCAGCGGTGTGCTTGAAACTGAGGCCCGCGCGCTCAACCCAGGTTTTCTCAAGCGCATGGAGCATGGCCTGCCGTTTGTCAGGGCCAAGCTGGCCATGAGCCTGGACGGCCGCACGGCCATGGCCAGCGGCGAAAGCCAGTGGATTACCGGCCCTGCCGCCCGCGCTGCGGTTCAGCGGCTGCGCGCGCGCGCCAGTGTGGTGCTCACCAGTGCCGCCAGCGTGCTGGCCGACAATGCGCGTATGACGGTGCGTGGCGCAGAGCTGGGCCTGGACGACGAAACCCGCGCCCTGGCCTTGAGCCGCACGCCGTTGCGCGTGCTGATCGATGGCCGCCTGCGCCTGCCGCTTGATGCGCCGTTTTTCCAGGCCGGCCCGGCCCTGGTGGTGACGGCCGCCGCTGAAGCGCCGCGTTACGCCGAGGCAGGCCATGAGCTGTTGAGCCTGCCAGGCACCGATGGCCAGGTCGATCTGCCTGCGTTGATGGGTGTGCTGGCCGCGCGTGGCGTCAACGAGATTCTGCTGGAAGCCGGCGCAGGCCTGGCTGGCGCGTTCGCCCGGCAAGGCCTGATCGACGAATACCAGTTGTTCGTCGCCGGCACCTTCTTGGGTTCCCAGGCCCGCCCGCTGCTGGACTGGCCCCTGGCGAAGATGAGCGAAGCACCGCGACTGAAAATTACCGAAATGCGCGCAGTGGGCGATGACTGGCGGGTCACGGCCATCCCCCTGCCGGCGCCCGGCGTATAATGCCTGGCTTGCCCTGCGCAACCTGTTCTTGAGGAAGACCCCATGTTCACCGGCATCATCGAATCCATCGGCACCATTCGCAGCATGACCCCCAAGGGCGGCGACGTGCGCGTCTACGTCGAGACCGGCAAGCTCGACCTGGGTGACGTCAAGCTTGGCGACAGCATCGCCGTCAACGGCGTGTGCCTGACCGCCGTCGAACTGCCGGGCAATGGGTTCTGGGCCGACGTCAGCGTCGAGACCCTCAAGCGCACCGCCTTCATCGACCTCAAGAGCGGCAGCAAGGTCAACCTGGAAAAAGCCCTGACCCCCACCACCCGCCTGGGCGGTCACCTGGTCAGCGGCCACGTCGACGGCGTCGGCGAAATCATCTCGCGCAGCGATAACGCCCGCGCCATCCAGTTCCGCGTGCGTGCACCCAAGGAGCTGGCCAAGTACATCGCCCACAAGGGTTCGATCACCGTCGACGGCACCAGCCTGACGGTCAATGAGGTCAATGGTGCCGAATTCGAGCTGACCATTGTCCCGCACACCCTGTCCGAAACCATCATGGCCGACTACCGCGCAGGTCGTCGGGTCAACCTTGAGGTCGACCTGCTGGCCCGTTACCTGGAGCGTCTGCTGCTGGGTGACAAGGCGGCCGAACCGAGCAAGGGCAGTGGCATTACCGAAAGCTTCCTGGCCGCCAACGGCTTCTTGAAATCCTGATTGAGAAGGGGGTGCCGAGTGGCGCTCAACAGCATCGAAGAACTGGTCGAAGACATCCGCCAGGGCAAAATGGTCATCCTCATGGATGACGAAGACCGCGAAAACGAAGGCGACATCATCATGGCAGCCGAGTGCTGCCTGCCTGAGCACATCAACTTCATGGCCAAGCACGCCCGCGGCCTGATCTGCATGCCGATGACCCGTGAGCGCTGCGAAACGCTGAAGCTGCCGCTGATGGCGCCGCGCAACGGGTCCGGCTTCGGCACCAAGTTCACCGTGTCGATCGAAGCCGCCGAAGGCGTCACCACCGGTATTTCCGCTGCCGACCGCGCGCGTACCGTGCAAGCGGCCGCGGCCAAGGACGCCAAGGCCGAAGACATCGTCAGCCCGGGGCACATCTTCCCGCTGATGGCCCAGCCCGGCGGCACCCTGGCCCGGGCCGGCCACACCGAAGCCGCCTGCGACCTGGCGCGCATGGCAGGCTTCGAGCCGAGCGGCGTGATCTGCGAAGTGATGAACGATGACGGCACCATGTCGCGCCGTGCCGAGCTGGAAGTGTTCGCCGCCGAGCATGGCCTGAAGATCGGCACCATCGCCGACCTGATCCACTACCGCATGATCCACGAACGTACCGTGCAGCGCGTTTCCGAGCAGCCGGTCGAAAGCGAATTGGGCGAGTTCAACCTGGTCACCTACCGCGACGCGGTGGAAGGCGATGTGCACATGGCCCTGACCCTGGGCAAAATCTGCGCTGAAGAGCCGACCCTGGTACGCGTGCACAACATGGACCCGCTGCGCGACCTGCTGCTGGTCAAGCAGCCGGGCCGCTGGAGCCTGCGCGCGGCCATGGCTGCCGTGGCCGAGGCCGGCAGCGGCGTGGTGCTGCTGCTGGGCCACCCGCTGGACGGCGACGTGCTGCTGGCGCACATCCGCGAAAGCGCGGGCGATGCACCGACCAAGGCACCGACCACCTACAGCACCGTCGGCGCCGGTTCGCAGATCCTGCGCGACCTGGGTGTGCGCAAGATGCGCCTGATGAGTTCGCCGATGAAGTTCAATGCGATATCCGGATTCGATCTGGAAGTTGTAGAATACGTGCCCTCCGAGTGACTTGAGACGGCGCGCGCGCCCTCACGCTCGAGTCCAAACCCTCCCGAGGCCGCCAGCGAGCGGCCTCGCTCTTGAAGATGAGAACATCGGAATGACCCTGAAGACCATCGAAGGTACCTTCATCGCCCCCAAAGGTCGCTATGCTTTGGTGGTTGGCCGCTTCAACAGCTTCGTCGTCGAAAGCCTGGTAAGCGGTGCCGTTGATGCCCTGGTACGCCACGGTGTCAGCGAAAGCGACATCACCATCATCCGTGCCCCGGGCGCGTTCGAAATCCCGCTGGTGGCACAGAAGGTCGCCCAGCAAGGCGCGTACGACGCGATCATCGCCCTGGGCGCCGTGATCCGCGGTGGTACCCCGCACTTCGAATACGTGGCGGGCGAATGCACCAAGGGCCTGGCCCAGGTGTCCATGGAGTTCGGTGTTCCGGTGGCCTTCGGCGTTCTGACCGTCGACTCCATCGAGCAGGCCATCGAGCGTTCCGGCACCAAAGCCGGCAACAAAGGTGCTGAAGCTGCCCTGTCCGCTCTGGAAATGGTCAGTCTGCTGGCGCAGTTGGAGGCCAAGTGATTAGCGACGAAAGCGATCGTTTCAACCCGCGCGATCCAAAACCTGCGGATGCCGGCAAGCCCTCGAAGAGCGCCAAGCGCCGCGAAGCCCGCAAGCTCGCGACTCAGGCGCTGTACCAGTGGCACATGGCGCGTCAGTCGGTGAACGAGATCGAAGCGCAGTTCCGGGTCGATAACGATTTCACCGATGTCGATGGCGCCTACTTCCGCGAAATCCTGCATGGGGTTCCGACCAAGAAGGACGAGATCGACGCGGCCCTGAAGCCTTGCCTGGCGCTCGCGCTGGAAGAGCTCGACCCGGTTGAACTGGCTGTGCTGCGGTTGTCCACCTGGGAACTGATGATGCGCGCCGATGTGCCGTACCGTGTCGTGATCAACGAAGGTGTCGAGCTGGCCAAGGTCTTCGGTGCCACCGACGGCCACAAGTTCGTCAACGGCGTGCTGGACAAGCTCGCCCCTTCGCTGCGCGAAGCGGAAGTCAAGGCGAACAAGCGCTGATCCCGGCGCTGGCGGACCATGGGTGAGTTCGAGCTGATCAGCCATTACTTTGCCGCCGCGCCCTGTGCGCAAGGCGGTGAAGGCGTGGCCCTGGGCATCGGCGATGACTGCGCGCTGCTGGATGTGCCTGTAGGCGAGCAACTGGCGGTGTCCACCGACACCCTGGTGGCCGGCGTGCATTTCCCTGCGGTCTGCGACCCTATGCTGCTCGGCCAGCGCTCGCTGGCCGTGGCGGCCAGTGACCTGGCGGCGATGGGCGCTACCCCCCTCGGCTTCACCCTTGCCCTGACCCTGCCCGAGGTCAGCGCCGACTGGCTGCAAGCCTACGCTGACGGCCTCAACCGTATGGCCCGGCAGTGCCAGTTGAGCCTGATTGGCGGTGATACCACCCGTGGCCCCTTGAGCATCACCCTGACCGTGTTCGGCCGCGTGCCGGCCGGGCAGGCGTTGCGCCGTGGCGGTGCCCGCCCGGGTGACCTGCTGTGTGTGGGCGGTGAACTGGGCAACGCTGCGGGCGCCTTGCCGCTGGTCCTGGGCGAGCGCCAGGCCGATGCTGCCCTTGCCCAGCCGTTGCTCGACCACTACTGGTCGCCCTCGCCGCAATTCACCTTGGGCCAGCTGTTGCGCGGGCGTGCTACGGCCGCACTGGATATTTCCGACGGCCTGCTGGCCGACTGCGGGCATATCGCCAAGGCGTCCCGCGTGGCGCTCGAGGTGAACCTGGACCAGGTGCCGGTGTCATCCGCTTTGCAGGGCTTCCTCGGTCATGAGGCTGCCGTGCAGGCTGCCTTGACCGGGGGTGACGACTATGTGCTGGCGTTCACCTTGCCGCCGGCTCAGCTTTCATCCCTGCAGGCCCAAGGCCTGGCGACGTTCCATGTCATCGGGCGGGTGCTCGAAGGCCAGGGCGTCAGCCTGCGTGACGGGCAGGGCCAGGACATCACCCCGCGGCAACGCGGCTATCAACATTTTAGGGAGACACCGTGACCGATCACCCCAATCAGGTGCCTGCGGAGTTCGTTCCGCCCTCGGTCTGGCGCAACCCCTGGCACTTCATCGCCTTCGGCTTCGGTTCCGGCACCTTGCCCAAGGCACCGGGCACCTGGGGTTCGCTGGTGGCCATACCCTTCATTCCGCTGTGGCAGATGTTGCCGGATTGGGGCTATTGGTTGCTGCTGGGCATTACCATGCTGTTTGGCTTCTGGCTGTGCGGCAAGGTCGCCAATGACTTGCGCGTTCACGATCATGAAGGCATTGTTTGGGACGAGATGGTCGGCATGTGGATCACCCTCTGGCTGGTGCCAGAAGGCTGGCAATGGTTGCTGGCAGGGTTCCTGATGTTCCGTTTCTTCGACATCCTCAAGCCGTGGCCGATTCGCTGGATCGACCGTCATGTGCATGGAGGGGTCGGGATCATGCTCGACGATATCCTGGCCGGCGTGTTCGCTTGGCTGGGCATGCAAGTTCTGGTGTGGGCGGTTGCCTGAGGCAGGGAGCGCGTGAATGGCCATAAGGACTGTGCTGTTGGCAATGCTGCTGGGTTGTGCTCCCTGGGTGGGGGCGGCCGAAGGTGTGCCAAAGCAGGTCCATCTGGTCAGCGAAGAATGGCTCGACTACACCAACGCCAACGGTACCGGGGTTGCCTGGGATGTGCTGCGCAAGGTGTTCGAGCCGGCCGGGGTCAAGGTCGTTACGCAGGGCGCGCCCTACAGCCGTGCAGTGGGGCTAGTAAAGCGGGGCGAAGCTGATGCCTGGGTAGGCTCCTACAAGGGCGAGAGCGAGGATAATCTCTACCCGCGCTGGCACTTCGACATGGACCACATCTATGCCTTGGGGCTTGCCAGCAAGCCGGTGCCTACGCCGAGTACGGTTGGCCAGTATCGCCTGGCTTGGGTGCGTGGCTACGACTACGCCAGCTACTTGCCCAATGCCCATGACTACCGCGAGATTCAACGCCGTGAGGGCATTTTGCCGATGCTCGAGCACGACCGTGTGGACTTCTACATCGATGCGCTGACCGAGGTCGACTACGTGCTTGGCCAGGCGTCGGAGCCTGCACGCTTTCGTAAAAGCCACGTTGCCGAACTGCCGTTGTACCTGGCGTTCGCCAATAACGATGAGGCCAAGGCACTGCTGGAGCTGTTCGACAAGCGCATGGCCGAGCTGGTGCGCAGTGGTGAGTTGAAGCCGATTTTCGAACACTGGAAGCAGCCGTATCCCTTCACTGCCGACAGCAAGCCGCTGTAGGAGCAGCCTTGTGCTGCGAAGAGGCCGGTGACAAGCGCAACGATCGGTGGTGCTCCAGCGGGCCTCTTCGCAGCACAAGGCTGCTCCTACAGGGGGTGCGGAAAAATAAGCATCGAACTTTTCGATCTTAAACCGCGGTATTCAGCCAGCGCACTGGCGCCGACCTGCTGATACAATCGCCCCACGAGAAATTTACTACTTATTTCAGGAGCACAACGTGCCCGTCGTCTTTGTTGCCGCCTCTAAACTCCCGACCCCGTTCGCGACTTTCACCATGCATGGCTTCCTCGAAGAAGCCACCGGCCGTGAGCACGTGGTGCTCAGCCTGGGTGATATCGCTGACGGTGAACCGGTGTTGGGGCGCCTGCACTCCGAGTGCCTGACCGGCGATGCCCTGTTCAGCCAGCGCTGCGACTGCGGTTCGCAACTGGAAGCCGCACTGCAGGCCATCGCACGTGAAGGCCGTGGTGTGCTGTTGTACCTGCGTCAGGAAGGCCGTGGCATCGGCTTGTTGAACAAGATCCGCGCCTATGAGCTGCAGGACGGTGGTGCCGACACGGTCGAAGCCAACGAGCGCCTGGGCTTCGCTGCCGACCAGCGTGACTACGCCATCTGCCTGCCGATGCTCGAACACTTGGGTGTGAAATCCCTGCG
Organism: Pseudomonas sp. 5.2; assembly: GCF_059025405.1. Taxonomy (NCBI): domain Bacteria; kingdom Pseudomonadati; phylum Pseudomonadota; class Gammaproteobacteria; order Pseudomonadales; family Pseudomonadaceae; genus Pseudomonas; species Pseudomonas sp. 5.2. The sequence continues at coordinate 55,251 of NZ_JBYBHH010000019.1, read as the reverse complement.
CCTGATGACCAACAACCCGCGCAAGGTCAAGGCACTGACCGACATGAACATCGTCGTCGCCGAACGCGTGCCGCTGCACACCGGCCATAACCCGCACAACCGCTACTACCTGGCGACCAAAGCCGGCAAGCTCGGCCACATGCTGGGCAACGAACACCAGGGCGAGGTGCCCCAGGCGTGACCCGCGCCGAGGTCAAGCGGCGCCTGGCACTGGCCTGGTGGCAATACCTGGCGGTGGGCCTGGTGCCGCTGCCGGTGATGGCCTGGGCGTTTGGTGGCGGTGATGCGTTGATTCCGGTGCTGGCCATGCCACTGTTCATCGCGGGTGCGGCGACCATGTTCCTTAGCCTGCCGCGCTTCGGTGCCTACAAGCGTGCGCTGATCGCGACCTCCAAGGTGCTCGGCAGCACCGAAGAGCCGGCAGCCTGGATCACCCTGGCGCGGGTGCGGCGCATCGCCATGCTGTATGCCTGCTTCCCCGCCTGGGTTGCCGCGCTGTCGGTGCTGGTGGGGCTGGAGGCCGTGCCGCAAATCCTTTTGGCGCTGTCCACCGTGGTGGTGCTCTACCTGTACCGCATCCCACGTCAGCTGGGCTGATGCGCAGCCTTCTCTGGCTGCTGGCGCTGTGCGCCTGTAGCGCCAGCGCCGGCGAGCCGCTACGGGTGGTCAGCCTGGCGCCTTCGATGACCGAAATCATGCTTGAGCTGCACGCCGATGACCTATTGGTCGGCGTGCTCGACGGCGGTGATCGCCCGCCAGCATTGCGTGAGGTGCCTTCGGTCGGCCGCCAAGGCCAACTGAACATGGAGCGTCTGCTCAGCTTGCAGCCTGACTTGTTGCTGCTCTGGCCCAGCAGTGTGGCACCAGCACAGCGTGATCAGCTCAAGCGCCTGGGCATCGCCACCTTCAGCGCCGAACCCCACGACATCGACCAGTTGATCGATCAGATCGAGGCCATCGCCCTGCGCGTCGGCCGCGAAGGGCAGGGCCAGCAATACGCCCAGGCCCTGCGTGACAGGCTGCGGCAACTGCGCCAGCAGTATCGGCGTGAGCAGCCGCTGCGCGTGTTCTACCAAGTCTGGGATCAGCCCTTGTACACCCTGGGTGGCAGGCAGGTGGTCAGCGACGCGCTGGCCGTATGTGGCGCGCGTAATGTGTTCGCCGACCTCAACCAGCCAGCGCCTCAGGTGAGCGTGGAGTCTGTACTGCTGCAAGACCCGCAGGTGATTCTGGCGGGTGATCAGGCGCAGTTGGACAGCTGGAGGGCCTGGCCACGCCTGCGTGCAGTGGCCGATGAGCGCTTGCTGGTCGTGCCCGACAAAGGGCTGGAACGGCCCAGTGGGCAGATGATCGAGGCCACCGCCCGCTTGTGCGCGTTGCTCGAAGCTAAAGCGCCGGCGTCCAGGTAACGCTGAACAGCACGGTACGGCCTTCTTCGCGGTAGCTATGGCTGGCGCCTTCATAGCTGTACAGGGCGCGGCTGTGGGTGTGGTCCAGCAAGTTGTCCAGCTTCGCTTCCAGTTTCAGTTCATCCGTTGCCGCCCAGCTACCGCGCAGGCCGAGCAGGCCAAAGCCGGCGAGCCGGTTGCGGTTGGCTTCATCATCGTAGCTGGCGCTGACGGCTTGCCAGCTCCCGCCCACGCTGAACCGTCCAAATTCGCGGTCCAGGTCCAGGCTCACGGTACGGCGAGCGCGGCGGGCGAGGGTATGGCCACTGTCGCGGTCGCGCGGGTCGATCAGCGCCAGGCCGAGCTGGCTGCGCCATGCGCCCCATTGCTGGTCGAGGGACAACTCAACGCCGTTGATGCGCGCCGAGGCGACGTTGCGCGGGATCGAGTCCTGGCCAAAGATGATCGCGTCGCGCAGGTCGGTGCGGTACAGCGACGTCTCCAGGCGGCTGTCCGAGGTGAGCTGGCTGCGCCATTGCAGTTCGTAGCTTTTGGAGTGCTCAGGGCTCAGGTCTGGGTTGCTGAATTCTGGGTAATACAGGTCGTTGAACGTCGGCGCTCGGAAGCCTTCGCTGTAGGACAGCAGCACATCGTTGGACGCGTTCACGGGTACGGTAAGGCTACCGCTCCAGGTGGTCTGGCCCCCGAACTGCTGGTTCTGGTCGCGGCGCACGCCCAGCTCGGTGGAAAACCGCTCACCCCGGTACCGATGTTGAACGAAGGCCGCCCGGTTCCAGCGGCTGTCTTCGGTGAAGTCAGTGCTGCCGTGCACGCGGTCTTCGTACCAATCCCCGCCGATCAGCAGCGTGTGCTGGTCATTCAAGGCCAGGTCGTTTTGCCAGGTGAGTTGATCACGATAGGTGTTGAACACGAAGCGCTCATCGCTAAGCTTGTCGCGCTTGTCGTCACGGTTTTCGCTGTGGGCAAGTTCCAGGCGCGAATGCCAGCTGTCGTTGAGCTGGGCATCGAAGTAGGTGCCCAGGCTGCTGACGCTGAAATCGGTATAGGGCTTTTGCCCGAAGCTTTCGAAGGTGACCGGGTTGAAGCCACCGAACGGGTTGTCGTATTCACTGCGCCCATGGCTGTCGAGCAGGTTGAGGCCGGCCTCGAAGCGTTCGCCGAAGGTGTGGCTGAGGCTCAGGTTGAATGACCTGTTGCGGTACGCATCGTGATCACCATCGCTGGCAAAGGACGGGCCGGTGGCGTCGATGCCAGCAGTTTCGTCCAGGCTGGCGCCCAGGTTGAAGCGGGTAGCGCCGTCGCCACCGGCCAGGCCCAGGCTGCGTTGGAAGGTCTGGTTGCTGCCGGCGGCCAGGCGCAGGCGCGGTTGCAGGCCAGGGCCGCTGCTGCGCCGGGTGAAGATCTGAATCACGCCGCCAATAGCATCGCTGCCGTAGATCGCCGAGCGGGAGCCGCGCAGTACTTCGACACGCTCGATCTGGTCGACGTCGAGAAATTGCAGGCCGCTGTCGCCGGAGGTGGCGTTGGCGATGCGCACGCCATCGACCAGTACCAGGCTTTGCGCTGCCTTGGTGCCGCGGATGAAGATACCGGGCAGGCTGCCGCGACCCCCCGTGGGAGCGACTTGCACGCCGGGGACGCGGGCTAGCAGGTCGGTGACGCTGGTGGGTTGCAGGCGGTCGATGTCGGTGCGGGTGAAGACAGTGTTGGCGGCGCTGGTGGCGGTGCGCGACTCGACTTGGCGGTTGGCGCTGATCAGCACATCGGGGAGTTTCAGGGCGTCGTCGCGTTCAGCGGCTAGAAGCGGCAGCGGCAGGCACAGGAGGGTGGCGGTGAAGCTCGGGATTTTCATGGGCATTACCATAGTATTCGCGGGACAAGCCCGCTCCCACAGGTTTGCCACTGTATCTAGAGCAGTGATGACCTGTGGGAGCGGGCTTGCCCCGCGAATGGGCCGCAAAGCGGCCCCAGGGGTTACAAGCCGAGCTTGGCCATACGCGCTTTAACCGAAGCCTCGATGCCAGCAGCATCCAGCCCGCACTCAGCCAGCATCTGCGCAGGCTTGGCATGCTCGACATAAATGTCCGGCAAGCCCAAGTGCAGCAGTGGCTTGACCAGGGCCTGGCTAGCCAGGAACTCACCCACGGCAGCCCCTGCACCGCCCATGATGGCGTTTTCTTCGATAGTCACCAGCAGTTCATGGCTGCCCGCCAATTCGAGTACCAGTGCCTCGTCCAGTGGCTTGACGAAGCGCATGTCGACCACGGTTGCATTGATCTGCTCGGCAACTTGCAAGGCTTCGCTCAGTTGCACGCCAAATACCAGCAGGGCGACTTTCTCACCCTGGCGGCGGATGACGCCCTTGCCGATTTCCAGGGGCGTAAGGTCACCGCTGATCGGTGCGTTGGGGCCGGTGCCGCGCGGGTAGCGCACTGCCGCCGGGCCGTTGTACAGGTGGCCGGTGGTGAGCATCTTGCGCAGTTCGTTCTCGTCGCTCGGGGTCATCACCAGCATGCCGGGGATGCAGCGCAGGTACGACAAGTCGTAGCTGCCGGCATGGGTCGGGCCGTCTTCACCCACCAGGCCGGCGCGGTCGATGGCGAACAGCACATCGAGGTTCTGTACCGCCACGTCGTGGATCAGCTGGTCATAGGCGCGCTGCAGGAACGTCGAATAGATCGCCACCACCGGCTTGCTGCCTTCGCAGGCCATGCCGGCGGCCAGGGTGACCGCGTGCTGCTCGGCAATCGCCACGTCGAAGTAGCGCTCCGGGTAGCGTTCGCTGAAGTCGACCAGGTCGGAGCCTTCCTTCATCGCCGGGGTAATGCCAACCAGGCGATTGTCGCTGGCGGCCATGTCGCACAGCCACTGGCCGAACACGGCGGAGTACTTGGGCCCGCTGGGCTTTTTCGGCGCGGCGGGCTTGTCGGCGGGCTCGAGCTTGGTGATGGCGTGGTAGCCGATCGGGTCGACCTCGGCCGGGGCGAAGCCTTTGCCCTTCTTGGTCACCACGTGCAGGAACTGCGGGCCTTTGAGGTCACGCATGTTACGCAGGGTGGCGATCATGGTCGGCAGGTCGTGGCCGTCGATCGGGCCGATGTAGTTCCAGCCCAGTTCTTCGAACAGGGTGCCGGGGACCAGCATGCCTTTGGCATATTCCTCGGTGCGACGGGCGATTTCCCACGCGCCTGGCAGGCGCGAAAGCACCTTCTTGCTGCCCTCGCGCATGCTCGCGTAGGTGCGGCTGGAGAGAATCTTGGCCAAGTAGTTGGACAGGCCGCCGACATTGCGCGAAATCGACATGTCGTTGTCGTTGAGGATCACCAGCATGTCGGCGTTGACTTCCTGGGCGTGGTTCAACGCCTCGAAGGCCATGCCGGCGGTCAGGGCACCGTCGCCGATCACCGCGATCGACTTGCGTGCGCTGTTCTGCAGGCGGGCGGCGATGGCCATGCCCAGCGCTGCACTGATCGAGGTGCTGGAGTGGCCGACGCCAAAGGTGTCGTACTCGCTCTCGCTACGGCGCGGGAAGGCGGCGATGCCGTCCTTCTGGCGCAGGCTGAGCATGCGCTGGCGGCGGCCGGTGAGGATCTTGTGCGGGTAGGCCTGGTGGCCGACGTCCCACACCAGCCGGTCGTCCGGGGTGTCGAAGACGTAGTGCAGGGCGATCGTCAGCTCGATCACGCCCAGGCCGGCGCCAAAATGCCCACCGGTCTGTCCCACGGTGTAGAGCAGTTCCTGGCGCAACTCGTCGGCCAGGGTCTCCAGGTCGGCTTCGGCCAGCCGGCGCAGGCCGGCAGGCGTGTCAGCGCGGTCGAGCAACGGCGTGACCGGGCGTTCGCGGGGGATCTCTTGAAACGTCGTGGGCATCAGGCGAGTCGTTATAGGTGTGAAGACGCGGCAGTTTACCCCATTGTGGGAAAAGTGCCCATTGAGAGGGGGTAGCACGGGGCTGCTTTGCAGCCCATCGCCGGCAAGCCAGCTCCCACACGTTCACCGTTTTGCTGTGGGAGCCGGCTTGCCGGCGATGGGCCGCATGGCGGCCCCGTTGAATCAGTTGCGGCGTTCGACGATGTAGCGCGCCAGCGCCCGCAGCGGCTCGGCAGTTTCACCAAACCCTTGCAATGCGGCCAGCGCCTGGTCGCGCAGTTCGATTGCATAGGCCTTGGCGGCCTCCAGGCCAAGCAGGGCCGGGTAGGTCGGTTTGTCTCGGGCGATGTCGGCACCCTGGCGTTTGCCCAGGGTGGCGGTGTCGCTTTCTACGTCGAGGATGTCGTCCTGCACCTGAAACGCCAGGCCAATGGCCTGAGCGTAGGTCTGCAAGGCATCCAGTTGCGCCGGCTCGGCGCGGGCGCTGGCCAGGGCGCCCAGGCGCACGCTGGCTTCGATCAGCGCGCCGGTCTTGTGCCGGTGCATGAATTCCAGCGCCTGTTGGTCCAGCTTGATCCCCACCGAGCCCAGGTCGATGGCCTGGCCCCCCACCATGCCCGCCGGGCCGGCAGCCTTGGCCAGGGCCTGGACCATGGCCAGGCGAAGGGCGTCGGACTGTGGGCTCAGGCGCGGGTCGAGCAGGGCGCTGAAGGCCAGGCTCTGCAGGCCGTCACCGGCGAGGATGGCGCAGGCTTCGTCGAAGGCTTTGTGGGTGGTCGGTTGGCCGCGACGCAGGTCGTCGTCATCCATCGCCGGCAGGTCGTCATGCACCAGCGAATACGCGTGGATCAGTTCGACCGCGCACGCTGCACCGTTGGCCTGTTCGGCAGGTGCACCCAGGGCTTCGCAGGCCGCGTAGGCGAGCAGCGGGCGTACACGCTTGCCGCCGTTCATCACGCTGTAGCGCATGGCGGCGTAGAGGCGCTCGAGTTCTTTGGTAGGTGCTTGAAACAGCGGTTCGAGGGCGGCGTCGACGCGGGCCTGGCAGTTGGCCTGGTAGGTGCTGATCATGCTTCCGGCTCCGCGTCGAAGGGCTGGGCTGCCAGCTCACCGTCGCGTTCCAGAAGGATTTGCACTTTCTGCTCAGCCTGGGCCAGTGCGCCCTGGCAATCGCGGGTCAGGGCGATGCCTTGCTCGAAGGCGGCCAGCGAATCTTCCAGCGACAACTCGCCGTTCTCCAGGCGCTCGACCAGGGCTTGCAGGTCTGCGAGGGATTGCTCGAAATCGAGGGAGGCTTTTTTGCGGGCCATGGCGACTGTCTCGGTGGCGTTCTGAACGGCGCGACACTAGCAGAGCGGGGCAGGGGGAGCAAACTTGTGTGGGTAGGGCTATGCGGTCGGGCGTGATAGTTGTTGCGCATTCGAGATCGAGCGCCGCCCGCGCGGCGCTTCGCAGCACAAGGCTGCTCCTACATCTGGTTTGGGCCAGTCATGCCTGTGATAAAGGCGATCACGCGCGTTTGTCGCAGGAATAATTGGCCCAAAAAAATGTAGGAGCAGCCTTGTGCTGCGAAGCGCCGCGCTGGCGGCGCCCGATGTGCGCGCCGCCATCTTCCTTAAGCCAAGCGCTTGGAAGCCATCAAGCCGTAGCCGCTTCGCGCTCCACCATCGCCTCGCGGTACCGCGCCAGCTCTTCAATGGTCAGCACCGGCATATTGTACTGCCGCGCATACACCGCCACCTGCTCCCCACGGGCCATGCTGCCGTCGGGGTTCATCAACTCGCACAGCACCGCTGCCGGCCGCAGCCCGGCCAGGCGCGCCAGGTCGACCGAACCTTCGGTATGGCCACGGCGGGTCAGCACACCACCATTGCGCGCGCGCAGCGGGAACACATGCCCAGGGCTGACGATATGCCGTTGCTCGGCGGTCGAGCTGAGCGCCGCAGCGATGGTGGTGACACGGTCTTGTGCCGAAACGCCGGTGGTGATGCCGTCCGCCGCCTCGATGGTGACGGTGAACCCGGTGCCATGGCGCGCCTGATTGTTCTGCACCATCGGCGCCAGTTGCAGGGCGTCCACGGTCGCTTCGTCCAGGCACAGGCAAACGATGCCGCTGCAGTCACGAATCATCATGGCCATAGTTTGCAACGAGATGTTTTCGGCGGCGGCAATGATGTCCGCTTCGTCCTCGCGGTCATCGTCGTCCAGCAGCAGTACGGGGCGCCCGGCCTGAAAAGCGGCGATGGCGGCAGAAATGTTGGGGTATTGCTTTTGCAGCATAGGGGACATGAAACGCTCCTCGTAAATGATCGATGAACGTCTCGGGGCGAACAAAACGCGCGCGCAGGGGCGCCCGAATGGCCCCTGCCTGACGCCTTCTTTCATCCGGACTATGACCGTCGGCTCTGGAGTCTCACCAGATCTGCTGACCCCCGGCATGGCCGGGGCGCTCGCGGGCTCATCTTTCGATTTACCGCCGGTGGGGACTTACACCCCGCCCTGAAGACCCGGCAAGCATACCCCACAGAGCCACCCTGCTGGCAACCCGCCCGGCTAAGACCTTAGGCGAGCATCGGCGGTATCATGGCAGGCATGTTCTATTCGGAATCGACAGCATGGACATTCTCCAGGTCGCCGGCGGCAAGCCAATCAAGTTGTGGACCGACGGCGTGCCGATCGAAGACGAAGCGCGCCAGCAGTTGCTGAACACAGCCAAATTGCCGTTCATCTTCAAGCACCTGGCCGTGATGCCGGATGTGCACCTGGGCAAGGGCTCGACCATCGGCAGCGTGATCCCCACCGTTGGCGCGATCATCCCCGCCGCCGTTGGCGTGGACATCGGCTGCGGCATGATCGCCGCGCGGACTTCGCTGCACGCCCGCGACCTGCCCGACAACCTGCACGGTTTGCGCACGGCGATCGAGCAGGCCGTGCCCCATGGCAAGACCTTCGGCCGCCACGACCAAGGCGCCTGGGACAACGTGCCAGCCAAGGCTGACAAACGCTGGGGCACGCTGGCAACGCGCTTCAAGGCCATCACCGACAAGTACCCGCGGCTGGAGAAAACCAATAACCGGCATCACCTGGGCACCCTGGGCGGCGGCAATCACTTCATCGAGGTTTGCCTGGATGAGGCCGACCGCGTGTGGTTCATGTTGCACAGCGGCTCGCGTGGCGTTGGCAATGCCATCGGCAACCTGTTCATCGAATTGGCCCATGCCGACATGCGCCAGCACCTGGCCAACCTGCCGGACAAGGACCTGGCGTACTTCGAGGAAGGCAGCCGCCACTTTGCCGACTACGTCGAAGCGGTTGAGTGGGCGCAGGACTTTGCCCGGCAGAACCGCGAACTGATGATGCTGGCAGTGGTTGCCGCGACCCGCAAGGTGCTTGGCCGGCCGTTCGAGGCCAGCCTGGAGGCGGTGAACTGTCACCACAACTATGTGCAGCGCGAGCAGCATTTCGGGCGCGAAGTGCTGGTGACGCGCAAGGGCGCGGTGTCGGCGCAGAAAGGGCAGTTGGGCATCATCCCCGGTTCGATGGGGGCAAAGAGTTTCATCGTGCGCGGGTTGGGCAATGAAGAGGCGTTCTGCTCTTGCAGCCATGGGGCCGGGCGGGTGATGAGCCGAACCCGGGCCAAGAGCCGCTTCACTGTGGAAGACCAGCGACGGGCCACTGCGCATGTGGAGTGCCGGAAGGACAAGGCGGTGATCGATGAGATACCGATGGCCTACAAGGACATCGATGCGGTGATGCGTGCGCAGCGCGACCTGGTGGAGGTGGTGCACACGCTGCGCCAGGTGGTGTGTGTGAAGGGGTGACCGGGCCGGCCTCTTCGCGGGGCAAGCCCGCTCCCACAGAATCTGCACTGCCCTCAGGGCCGGAGGGGTAACCTGTGGGAGCGGGCTTGCCCCGCGAAGAGGCCCGCGCAGGTTTACCGAGACATCCCTTCAATTACGCTTTTCAGCGAGGCCGGCAACATCGGCCCATGCCCCAACCCGTCGAACCGCTCGAAGCGCACCTGCAACCCAGGCACCTTGGCCAGGTCCGCTACCAGCTCACGCGCCGGCCGCTCCGCGTCGCCCTTCACCGCCGCACGCGGGTTCGACGACTCATCGCCACCGCGCATCAGCACCAGCCTCGGGCGGCTGCCACCCAAGCGCTGCTGCAGCCCCTGGGCTTCCCGAACAATCGCCCCGTCATGCCACCACAGTGACGGGCTGGCCGCCGCGTAGTCAGTGAACTCGGCCGGCCGGGTGAACAGTGCATGCAGCACCGCCAGCCCACCATAGGAATGCCCCCACAGTGTTTGCCGTTGCAGGTCGATCGGCGCTACAGCGGCGACCATCGGCCGCATGCGCTGGCTCAGCAGGTCGAAGAACGCCTCCACGCCACCGCTGGGCTGGCCCGTCAGCGGGTCGCGCTGTTCCGCTTGCCCAGGCAGTGCGGGGGTGTAGTCATACGTTCGCCCGGCACGTTCGATGCGTTGGTCGGTCTGGTAGCCCACGGCGACCAGCAACGGGGCTTGGCCTGCGGCAAGCTTGCCCAGTTGTTCGCTGTCCAGGGCACCCAGCGCGGCATTGCCGTCGAGCATCCACAACACCGGGTAGCCCGCCGCGGGCGCCGGGCGATTCGGCTGGCCGATCCATAGACGGTAATGGCGCTGGCCATCGGCCGAATCCAGGTCATGCTGGCTGAAGCGATAGGCCAGGTTCTGGCGCTGCAGCAGCGACGTGTCCATTTTCTGATCGCGCACCGGTTGCGCCAGGGCTGCTGGTGCAGCGAGGGCCAGTGCCATGGCCAGGTACAAGGGCATTTTGCTCATCGGGGAATCTCGCTCGGTCGTTGGTGTTGATCAACGGCTAATGAATACGTGCCTGCCGGTGTGTCGAACCTGCAGCGTGTAGGTCTGTGCCAGCATGGCCAAGGCCAGCGGCAAGTCATCGATGGGGAATGTGCCAGACACCCGCAGCTCACCCAGCGCGGGGTCGCACTCAAGCTGTTGGTCGGTGTAGCGCATCAATTCATGCGCCCACAGCCGTACTGGCATGTCGTCGGCCACCAGCAAGCCGTTGCGCCACGCCAGGGTGGTCTCCCGGGCCTGCTCGATGAGCCCCATGCGCTCGCGGCTGAAACGAACTTGTTGCCCAGCACGGATGATGTTTTCGCCAGTGGCCACGCGGGCGTGCTCCGGGCGAACCTGTACGGCGCCTTCGTACACCGCTAGCAAGGTTTCATCGGCCAGCTGGCGCACGCTGAATCGCGTACCCAACGCGAGCAGTTGGCCTTGCTGGGTCTGTGCCATGAGCGGGCGTGGGTCGGCAGCGGTCGCGATGTACACCTCGCCACGGCGCAGGTGCAGCAAGCGTTGCGCGCTGTTGAAAAGCACGTCCACGGCGCTGTCGCTATTGAGGGTGATCTGTGTGCCGTCGGCGAGCCGTGCGTGTTGGCGTTCGCCCACAGACGTCTGGTAATCGTTGCCAATGCCTGAGCGCCATGCCCACCAGCTGAGCGGTGCGGCACCGATCAGCAGAAGCAGCCCGCGCAGCACAGCGCGCCTGCTTGTCGGGCGATCCAAGGTCTGCTTGGCCAGCGTTGGAGGCAGGCTGCCCAGGCGTGTGAGCAGGCGCTGTGCCCTTTGCCACGCCCGTTCATGCTCAGCACTGGCACGCCGCCAGCGCTCCAATTCGCGCTGTTGCGCTGGCAGCAGCGGCCCTTCCTGCATCAGCATCAGCCATGAGGCCGCTTGGGCAAGCACCTGTTGGGGGATGGCATCGTCAAGCGGGGCCGTGCGGTTATTCATCGGGCATCTGCGTCAGGCAGGCCAGGTAGGCCTCGTGGATGTACTTCTTGACCGTCGGCAGCGCGATGTTCAGGGCCACGGCAATGTCCTTCTGCTTCATGCCGTCCAGCGTCGCCATCAGAAACGCCTGCCTCACGCGGGGGCGCAGCGTATCCAGCAGCGTGTCGATCTCGTGCAGGGTCTCGAGGATCACGCTTTGCAGTTCAGGCGAAGGGTGCTCGGGTTCTGGCAGCAACTGCAACGCTTCGAGCCAGGCACGTTCCAGCGACTGCCGGCGCCGCCAGCTGACCAGCACACAATTGGCGATGCGGGTTAGGTAGGCGCGTGGCTGACGGATCGGTTCGACTCGCGCGCCCTCCCGGCTGGTAAGCACCCGCAGGAAAATGTCATGCGCCAGGTCATCGGCCACCCCGCGTCCCCACGACCTCAGCCGATAGGCGAGCCAGTTACGTAACCAGGCGTGATTCTCGATGTACAACGTCTCGACGCTGCACGGCTCGGTACTGTTCGGCGGGGAGAAGGGCGCATTCATCGTGGGTTGAGTCGGTACAAGACTGTCGCAAATGAAAACCATTATCACTAGAATTACTCAGATCACAAGGCCGAACCGGCAAATTCAGCTGGTGGCCCTGCACACATATCCTTTTTTCGATCTCGTGCGACAGAGGAGGTAACAGCCCGCAGCCAGTGGTGGGCGCACACCCTACGAGCGAGAAAAGCATGCTCCCAGTACGTTGTCCTTCACCTGCTCCACGCCCTCGACTTTACCTGTCGCCCATCACCTTCGCCCTGCGTTGCACGATGATCAGTTGCTGTGGCGCCGGCTTGCTGAACAGCAGCCTGGCCCTGGCCCAGGGTGCCGGCACGGCTGCGGTCGCCGCGACCCGCCTGGACGATGCCACGCCGCGTGACTACAACATTGCCAAAGGCCCGCTGGGCGCAGCGCTGGGCAGTTTCACCAGCCAATCCGGGCTGCTGGTGTCTTATGATCCTGACCTGACCCGCGGGCGTACGGCGCCGGCCCTGAAGGGGCGGTACACCGTCAGTGAGGGCATCCAGCGGTTGCTGGCCAATACCGGGCTGCAGTTGGTGGCGAGCTCGACCGGCAGCTACGTGCTGATGGCGCAGGGCGCTGCAACGCGTGCCGCAGCAGAGTTGTCGCCGACGATGGTCGACGCTGCCGCACAGGGACCTCAAGCGGATACTTACCGGGCCCCACGCTCATCGGTGCACCTGAGCAGCGAACAGATCGACCGCTTCGGCCGGGTCTCCGTGGGCGACCTGCTCAACGGTGTGCCGGGTGTGCAAGTCGGTGACACCCGCAACGGCGGCGCCCTGGACGTCAACATTCGCGGTATCCAGGGGCAGAGCCGGGTAGCGGTGAAGGTCGATGGTTCGGAGCAGGCCCTGGATGTCTATCGCGGTTATGGCGGCACGCAGCAACGCAGCTACATCGACCCCGACCTGATCAGCAGCCTGACCGTGAACAAAGGGCCGTCAACCAAATCCGGAGCGATTGGCGGCACGGTGGAAATGCAGACGATCGGCGTGCAGGACATTCTGGTCGACGGCAACCAGGTTGGCGTGCGCCTCAAGGGCGACCTCTGGGACAACGGCGTAGCCCCCGCCCATCGCAGTTCCAGTTCCAAGGATGAAAGCCTGTCGGCGCCTCCGCGCGACAACCGCGCCAGCCTGTTCGGCTCTGAAGCCGAATCGGGCAGCGCCGCGTTTGCCTTTACCACCGAACAGCTGGATGTGGTGGCGGCCTACGCGCACCGCAACCAAGGCAACTACTTTTCCGGCAAGAAAGGCCAGGACCGCTACCGCCTCTACAACGATTACGGCAGTGAACAGCCCAGCGTGGCGATGACCTATAACGCGGGCGAGGAAGTGCTCAACTCCTCATCGAAAACCGACTCGTACCTGCTCAAGGCGACCTGGCGGATAACCGACGATCACACCCTGGACTTGGGCTACCGCCGCTACGACGGGCGCACTGCCGAGATCATGCCCTCAGATATCTACCGCTTCGGTACCGCCGGTATCTATCAGTACCCCTTGGGCGAGGTGAAGATCGATACCTACACCGCACGCTACCACTACCTGCCCGCCGGTAACCCGTGGGTCGACCTGACCAGCAACCTGTGGATGACCGACGCTAAAACCAGCTCGTTGAGTTCGGCATGGACGGCGCCGGTTTCCCAGTTGTTTCGTTCTGACCGCAGTTGGACACGCCAGGACAACCGCCGTATTGGCGGCGACCTGAACAACATCTCCAGGTTCGAAACGGCCCATGGCGACTTCAAGCTTGACCTGGGCGGCGCGTTCCAGCTGGAAGACCTGCAACCGCAGAAAAGCGTGCTGATCACCCAGCACGACGTCGATGCCAACCGCACCCTGCGTGATGCTTCGCGGCAGGAGTTCAGCTTCAATGGCAAGCTCGAGTACCAACCGATCGAGCAACTGACCCTGTGGGGCGGGGGGCGTTACAGCCACTTCCGCACCAAAGACAATACCGTGCTGGCCACCGCCCGCCGCGAGGACCGCGACGTGCGCTACATCTCGGCGAGTGGCCCCAAGGGCTGGGGCAGCATGACCTGGTTCCCCGACCAGAATGGCCAGTACACCGACGCCACCGACCCCCGGCTGAACAACGGCATCGTCTTCAGCAACAGCAACGAGCCATTCAACGGTGTGCGCTTCAATGACTTCGGCGCGACCAGCGTTCAGGTCAGCCCCGAAAGCATCAGCAGCGTGGTCACAGGCTACGACCATACCCCGCAGGGGAGCAGCAGCGGTGGCGGCTTTTCGCCGGCATTCGGCATCAATGTCGAGCTGATGCCTGACACGTACTTCTATGTCACCTACACCCAAGGCCTGCGCCTGCCGTCACTGTTCGAGACCAGCCAGGGCACCCAGCAAGTCAGCCCCGGCAAAAGCCTCAAGCCCGAGCGCTCGCAGAGCTGGGAAATCGGCGTCAGCGCCTTGCGCGACAACCTCTTTACCGATCACGACTCAGCCGCGATCAAGCTGGCCTTCTTCGACAACAAGATCAAGCACTACATCACCCGCTATTACGACCCGAGCCCTGGCCTGTGGGGCCAGATGAGCTTCAGCAACACCGACAGCTTCAGCACCCGCGGCCTTGAACTGCAGTCAAACTACGATGCCGGCCGTGTGTTCGCCGACCTCTCGGCCACCTACTACCTCAAGACCGAGACCTGCGACGCGGACTTTGCCGGCAAACTGCGCGCCACCGCCAACCCGTACCAGAAAACCCAAGACACGCCAAACTGCACACCGGGCAGCTACATGGGCTCTTACACCAACACCCAGAACCCACCACGGTTCTCCGCCAACCTGACCACTGGCCTGCGTTTCTTCGACGAAGCATTGACGGTAGGCGGGCGCGTGACCTACACCTCCGGGCCTACCAGTACCCTCGACAAGCCCTGGCAGTCCGGCGCTACCACGCCGCAGGTCGAGTACCGCTCGGTGGCGCTGTTCGATCTGTTCCTCAAGTACACGCTGCTTGAGAACACCGAGGTGAATGTTTCGCTGCAGAACCTGACCGATCGCTATTACCTGGACCCGCTGGCGCAGAGCTTCATGCCGGCTCCCGGGCGGACGGTACGGATGGGGGTGGTGACTAGGTTTTGAAGGTAGGTGAGGGCGGTGGCACGGCGGGTTTGCCATCGCCTTTGAGTGGTCTTGCTAAAGCGGGTTTTAGCAGGGGATGGCTTTCAAGCAGGCATTAAAAAGCCGGCTTGTGGCCGGCTTATAGGTTGTCCAGATAACTCCACTGATTTTATAAGAAATCCCTATAACCATTGGGTTTTACTGGGTTTTACGTGTATGTTCGTCCACTAAAGACCAGATATCGCCAATGAAAGCCAGTCTCCAAAGTATGGGCTGGGGTGTGGGCTGGAAGGATGGGCGTAGGCGGAGGACTCATGGGGAAGCTGACGGTCAAGAAGGTGGAGCAACTTGCCAGGGCTGGTACGAAGTGTTTTGAAAACGACGGGGATGGCCTGTACTTCAAGGTGGGTGAGAGCGGCGGTACGAGCTGGATTTACAGATACAAGCTCAACAAGAAATCGACCGACATGGGGCTGGGGATTTACCCAGAGGTATCGTTGCCGGGGGCCCGCATCAAACACGCTGACGCACGTAAGCTGCTAGCTAATGGAGTTTGCCCCAAGAGCGCCCGAGATGACGAGCGTGATCGCCTGATTACCCAGCATCGCGCCGAGGATGCGAAGCGCGTGCTGTTCGAGCAGATGGCGAAGGAATATGCCGATGCTCATGGCCCTGGATGGTCTGAGAAATGGCGGAGGGGCTGGCTAAGGAAGCTGGAGTTGTATGCCTTTGACGTGATCGGTAAGGTGCCAGTCGGTGAGATCGATACCGACCAGGTGCTCAAGGTTCTCCAGCCTATTTGGTCCACCAAAACGCGAACTGCAGATGAGGTGCGTGGGCAGATCGAGTTGGTTCTGGATGCTGCTAAGGCACGCAATCTGCGAGAGGGGGAAAACCCAGCTCGCTGGCGCGGCCATCTAGATAAGCTGCTGAACAAGGCCGATAAAAAGAAAGCACGGATACGAGAGCACTTTGCCGCGATGAGCTGGAAGGAAGTGCCTGCGCTCATGCAGCAACTGGCTGAAAGTGAATTCCGCGCAGCTGTAGCAGCTCGCTTGCTCATCTTCACTGCTGCTCGGGCTCAGATGGTGCAAGGGGCCAGATGGCCGGAGTTCGACTTGGAGGCTGGCTTATGGGTGCTGCCGGCTGATCGGATGAAGATGAGAAAAGCCTTCAGCATTCCATTGGCGCCTCAGGTCGTCGAGATGTTGCGGGAATTGCCGCGCGTTGAGGAAAGTAACTTTCTCTTCCCAGGGCGAGGGAAGAGCGGGGTGATGCATACCAATGCCATTCGGAATCTGCTGCATGACATGGGGCATGGCGACATCACTCGTCACGGTTTCCGCAGCTCCTTTCGCGATTGGGCTGGCGAGGAAACGAATCATCCGCGTGAAGTTTGTGAGCTGGCATTGGCGCATGACGAGCGCGACCAGACCGAGGGGGCGTATTCACGCTCGGATTTGCTAGTTAAGCGTCGGCGGTTGATGAACTCGTGGGCAGCATTCGTCACTACCCCGTATCTCGGTAATGTCATCCCTTTTGAAACAAAACGCGCGCTGTAGAGGCGGTAGACATGGATGGAAAGGTAGTCGCAGAACTGCTCCTGCTGTTCGCCAGTGAGGCAACGCTAGAGGGTGCTGAACTCAGTTGGGAGAACATCGAACAGTGGGCTCAACAACTAGATGAATGTGGTGGTGAGGAAAAGACTGCTTTCGAAGCGCTTGCGCTTGACCAGAGTGCGATGAGCACGCCTGAGAAAAGAAGGGAGTTTACGGGTGAGGTTAGCGTCAGCTTAGAAACGATACATTTTTTGGTTCATGACATTCGAAATGAGGTCAGCAGCAAGATGACCACCATAGCTCTTCGTGCTAAGCAGTACACGGTGGAGAAAAAACGTAGGGTTGTGGAGAAAAATCGAGAGAAGAAAGCGATTCCCGACTGGCATCAGAAAGCAATTCGGCTGGCAGAGCAAGGGCTTCCCAGCGCTGTCATAGCCGCACGGGTCAAGCATTCGGTTTCCCAGGTGCGGCGCGTTTTGAACAAGCAGAAAAAAGCCCGCATGTTAAGTTAACGTGCGCGTGATTGTGCGTAGATTCCCTTTCTATGAATCCATTGAGCACCAATAAGGCGCAAGGTTTGAGGGAATGAAACACGGTCAAAAAGACGTTCAAGATGCGGTGGTGCAGCGGGGGGGCCGTCGGATTATTCGACTCAAAGAGACGGAGCAACTTTGCGGATTCCGACGCAGTCATATCTACGCACTGATGAGAGTAGGAGGTTTCCCCCTGTGTAGGCGGATTGGCGCAAGGGCGGTGGGGTGGGATTCGGTTGAGGTTGAGCAATGGGTGGCTGATCGACTTCAAACTTGATGGTTTTACGGTTGTAGTGATGTCCTCTGGCAAAGGCGATATCGGACAGATATCGCCTTTGCCATTTTAGTCACGAAAAACCTTGGAGAAACATTAGGGTTTCTGTCCCTTTGTGTCAGGCAGCCATCACCGGATTTGTTTATGCCTCCGGACACCGTAAGCATCGGGTAGGGCGTGGCTTTGCTGCCACACCTTAGGGACCCCGAGCCTGACGGACAGCAAGACTGGCGGCATGTCCAAACCCACGAGTGAGGATGTCTATCGGCCATGGCCCGGCAAGAAGGCAGCCTCTACGTACTGCCTTCTCTTAGCCACAAGACACGCATCTGACTGAGGGTGAGAACGGTATTTCGAGCCAGCGCAAGACAGTCGCGGGCGAATCCCTTCTAGACCCGCTTGATCAACTCTACTCGGACTCAAACACCGTACAGGTTGGAGCATGCTGCCTGGTAGGCATCCCAGCCAGGCAGTTGCTCAAGCGCCGCTCGGATCTTTTTTCGGCGCGTGACCATGTGTTTCTGCGGCGATAGCATGAGTTGTATGTCAGGTTGCGTGCGTCGGACGGCCCATTCGGATAGCAACACCTTCCCAGCATCAACGATCGCTCGGTGGTCTGGGTTTGCGGCGTCAAACGTCGGAGTTCGATCGAATGCCAACTTATGGATATGGCGTTCGCCAAAGGCTCCGCGTGGCTGATGGGCCTGTATAACCTTGATGACCGCTTGGCTGTTTATCAACGCGGTGATATAGATTGCCTCATCCTCGGTCGCAACTCGCCCCCAATAGAGAGTCTGGTCGATGATAGTCTTGTCAGAAGGGATCTGAGCGCCGTGCACATACGCGGCGCACGGCAGCTTGCCACCTGCCGAGGCGAACACCAGCCAATCCCGACCGGTCCAGCCTTGGGCGGATAGCTTTTTGCGGTCCGTGTCCACCGTCTCGAAAAACTCATCGACGCTTTCGTTTATGGCAGTTAAGGCAGCTTTGATCGCGCCACCCGTCGCCCCGCCAAGCGCAGCGATCCCCGGTCCAGTGCGAGGCCCCCAGCCGTTTATCCCATGCTGAAACGGTAGAAGCGCTTTGGCGCCGGTAGCAAGCTCATACGGTGCCAAGTGCTTTGAGATCAGCACGTCGAACATCACTTGGTCACTAACCCCGGTTGCAGTCAGTGCGAAATCTTTAAGTCGATGGCCGTCTGATCTTAGGAAGTAGTAGGGTGAGCCAGTGTTGATTGGCCCTAAGTTCCAACCCGCGCCGCTTTTTACTGCTGCGTGAAAAACGATGCCACGAGGCATGACGTCGGCGCCTTGGCGAAACAGTGGGCCGATCGATTTCTTAATCTCGATTTCCACGGTCGGCGCACTAGGTGGCGTAGTCGTCCATGCGGTGCGACCACTAGACTTGACGATGTGGAAAGTCGTCGCAGTCTCAGATGCTTTGCTCACGTTCCGTCCCACGAAAGTCTTTCTGCCGCTTGGATACGACTTGGAACCGAAAAGCACAATCGCTTCGTTCTTGAAGGTCTGGTTAGCAATCTTCCATATCTCGCTAGGAGTGAATTGCACAGGCTTGTTCGCAGTGAGGTATCCGGCCGACCGGAATGGCTCGTGGTGCGACCCGTTAAGCACCGTGTCTGGCAAGATGCATCCGATCACAGCGCCCTTGGTCAAATAGCGTTCGATGGCATGCAAGAGGAATATGGTGGCGATTTCAACATGGAGATGCGAAGAGCCGGGAGCTTTGATGCCGTGAAGCTCCGCCTTAGCTTTCAGCGCTTCTTGATATGGGTTGCTCGCGATTTTGCTGAGAGCCAGCCACGGCGGGTTTGTCACCACTCCGTTGAAGCGTCCCGCAACGAGAGCCGGCCGGAAGCTGTTTCGCAGCACGAATGCCCAGATGCCATTGCGACCAGCGCGCTGGAGTTTCTCCAGTGCCTTGAGCAGGTTCCTACAGAACTCGATTGATGCGCCCCTTAAGTCTGCGGCCAGCGCGACACCGGTGTCAGTCAGTACCGCGTCCACCATCGTCTCGATATCTTGATCGGTGAGCGTTGTGCTCACTGCCGCTGCGCTGCTCATCGCCATGTCATATCCACGTGAAAGCAGAGCATCGAACAAGGTTTGGTTCGGTGCCGTAATCAAGAATTGGGGGAGTCCGACCTCTTCTGTGTCGAGATTGAGCTTTCGTTGTTCTTCTCCATTCGCGCTAAACACCTCTGTCACAGGTGTATTCGCAAACAATGAGTCGGCGTGATAGACGGGAATTTGCGCCTCATGTCCGGCGGCGAGCCAATCCTTACTGGCTAGCACCCAGCCAACCTTGGCAAGCATCACAGCCAATGGGTCGATGTCGAATGCGGTAATCGCAATCGCGAGCTCGCTAAGCGCAGCAGGATCACCTGGAACTTTACCGGCAGCGAGTAGCCGCTGCTGAGCGCGCTTCACCGTCTCTACGACCATTGCTCCCGATCCGCAGCACATATCGACGAAGCGCGGCTGCTCTCCTTCCGGGAGCGCCGACATGACACGCTCGACAAGCTTGCCGGCCAGCCAAGAAGGCGTCCACTCCTGTCCCAGCAGAAGTCGTTGTGAGCGCGCCGCCAACTGTGCCATGAGGGTGCCGAAAAGGTCTTCGGCAGGGGAAGATTTGAAGTCATAGGCGCGAAGGTCGTTTTGAATGTCGCGCGCGACTGCGATCAAGTTGCTCACATAGGGACTGGCATTGAGCCAACCGAAGTAGTCGTATTCTACAAGGTTGGGCAACCCACGAGCTTTGAAGAACGATCCGTCCAAGATCGTTTGCAACTCTGCATCGTTGCTGATCAAGGCCCTCCCATCCAGAACGTTGGCGCAAATGAGCTTGGCAAGAGTGAGGATGTAGAGTTCCCCAACATACGAAGCCTTGTCGAACTTGCCGGCGGCAGCGTCTCCACCCAAGTAGGAGACGAAATCTGTCCAAAGTTTTGTGATCATGCTGGCGTAGGAGGGATCATGGGAGAACGCATGGTCCACAAGCGCATCAATCGGCTGGACATGGGCTTGGCAAAAAGGACTGTCGAAACCCAAGTCGTTCGCGAGGGTAAGTGCAGCCAACAAGCGGCCCCCTTCGCGACCAAGATGGCGGATCAAAAACGCCCCGAGCTTCCCAGCCTCGACATCACCAGCCGCAGAAAGATCACATGACTCGATCTCGGCGAGCTCGATATGCTCCGGACCGAAACTCGTGGCGCCCGGAACGGCAGAAAGATCTTTGACATCCGAGATGCTGAAAGCGTGCCACCGAACAGTGTCGGAGAGCACGCCAACGAGCAGGTCGCGAGGTGTCCCCGCATTGAGCTGACCAGCGCAGTATTGCTTCACCTGATGCATGCCGTGTGCGAACGTGCCCAGCGCGTGCAGGTCCCTCTCGTATTCGATCACTGTGGCGCCCACGAGCACATCGACGAAGCCATGCTTCTTGGCCCCTAGTTCGTGGAACTTTGCCAACGACTCTGTCCCAGTGACGTGAGCCTTGGTCCACCAAGGCTGATCAGGGAACATCAACGGCAGCTTAGCTGAGAGTGCGTGTCGGAGCACATCCTCTGCCTTGCCGTCACGAATGAGGCCGCTGGCTTCCTTCAGGAAAGCCTTCCCCTGGGCTTCAACATATCTCACCACAATCGCGCCTTCCCTTTTTTGTGTTGTGTTTTGAACGTTTTTCCTGTCCCGTGCGCGCGATTTTCAGCAATTCTTTGATTCCCTCGCGATCGCACCCAAGAGCTTCCCCCACCACGGCGTTGATGTTGTTTAGCGCCGTTTCC
Source organism: Pseudomonas sp. 5.2 (assembly GCF_059025405.1). Lineage (NCBI taxonomy): Bacteria > Pseudomonadati > Pseudomonadota > Gammaproteobacteria > Pseudomonadales > Pseudomonadaceae > Pseudomonas > Pseudomonas sp. 5.2. The sequence continues at coordinate 34,362 of NZ_JBYBHH010000019.1, read as the reverse complement.
ACTTTCGCGTGTTCCTCCGTAGCGGCGAGCTCGTCGCCATGCAGTGATAGCTTACAAAGCTGCTCTTCATTGAAAGCTGGAACTGGGAGCCGTCGCAGGTGCGTGGCTTCCACTTTTAGGGCGCCGCCGCCCATGATTGCTGCCGACGTTTCGAGGACCGCTTGCATCCACGCGCTGTTCATGAATGCGAGCAGAGCAGCTGCATTCCACTTACTGAGCGGTAAAATCCATATAGTCGAAAAGTTTGCGTCAATGAGGCATTGCCGAGCCTTGTTCAAATAGGCTTTCGGAGTAGATGAGTTCACTCGCGCTAACAGAATGTCCGGCAAGTGCCTGGCCGCAAAGTCAGGCAACATATACCAATGGCGCGGCGGCATGCCGCGAGCCGCGGGCCTAATGTTCGGAGATACGGCGGTTAGATCCCAAACCTTTTGCGGCTTGGCATGAGTGCCGAAGTTGGCCTGGCCTGCTGCCCGAACGACAGCCGCAAGTGACTCGGGCATGCGTTCATAGGCTGATGAGAACATATCGGTTTCGCCCAAGTCCTCCGGCAGCGCATGCTGTCTAAGGTCCAGCGCCCAGCCTGTGGCGAGATCAGGTGAAACGGCGAAGCCCGCCGGAAGCTCAGATTGCCGGCGAATGACGGGCCGAGCAATGCTATCTGGTGCCCGTGCGACCAATCCCGCCAACGGGCCCGAAAACAAGAGAGCAACGTGCCCTGACGAGCGCGCGCCGTCAGCGTAGAAGAAGCCATTGGCTCCTGTGCGCAGGCCCTGGCCAACAGCTACTCCCTGCGACTCGAATGTAGTGAAGCAGGGGGCAATGCCTTGGCGCGCAAGCCAATCATGGATCTCCTGAGAGACGTATATACCCTCCATCGGTTGGCTGGCTGTTTCCCCGATTGCTGTGAACCATTTTTGTTTCGAGGCGGCGGCAAGCATGTTTCTGCATGCGAGCTTTATCGACGCGGGACGCGCGCGGGCGACTCCGGTGGGATGGCTCGCGCCATTTCGTAGCCAAGACCGAGCCAGTCTTGCGAAATTTCTCTCTGGGTTAAATTCTCCAGCGAGTGACATCCGCCCAATGGGACTCTCCGGGCTGGCAGCAGCGGCGGAGATCGAGATGTGGCAGTAGGCGGAGTTGTCCGCTTGCAGAAGAGCCGACGCGCGTCGCTTTACTCGCTTGGCCACAATCAGCGTCGTCTTGACCTGAGCGTCGCTAAACCAAGAGGCGTTTTCATCTTCTACGACGAACTCAATGTCGAACCAGCGGAACAGGAGGTAGTGCACGATCGTCGCGTAATCGCGCGTCAGCCAAGATTCAGGCACCACCAACGCCAGGTGTCCATCTAGCTTTACGAGGGCGGCGCAAAGAATCCAGCAGGGCACTGCTAGGTCAGACAGGCCTGAATAGCCGTTTACGAGGTGCGCGAAGAGGCGTTTGTCTTCGGCGTCCAGAGCAGAGAGACTTGGCAAGGTACTCAGCAGGCCAGCCCGAATTTGGATTGCGGTAGGAAGAGCGTGGTCCACCTCTGCCTTTTCCGAAAATGACTGATATCGGACATAGGGGGGATTGGCAATAACCAAGTCCCAGTCCGTTTTTCGCAGTTTCGAGATCGTATCTGGGTCGAAAGCGCTGCCAAGAATACAATCGGCTTGCGGCAACCGGTTAGCGCATGCATCGCGGGTAAAACGATCGATTTCGATGCCCGCAATCGATGCCGGGGCAGCGCCAACCTCCAGACACGAAGCCAGCAGATCGCCGTCTCCAGCCATTGGGTCGATGATGCTCTCGGCCTTCTCCGCTCGGGCGAGTGCGGCCAGGATTCGGCCGAGGCCAACGCCAGTAAAGTATTGGCCTAGGCGTTTGCGGCGCTCTGCATCTGGCACGTAGCTAGGGAGCGATGGCTGGGGGGCTTGCTTCATAGGTCTACAGAGGGGCTGGGGCCCGAACTGGTCTCTGCCCGCGCGAGAGCATAGAAAGCTTTGGCATCCAACTCAACATCACGACCAAGCTGCAAGCACTTGCCGACAAATTGCGAATAAAGCAATTGCAGATCGGTAAGCGAGCTGTTGCCGGCATCTCGGATTACATCTGCTGCAATCTTGGAAGCCGTCTTGCCAACTGCATTGGCAAGGGGGCGCTTCGACAGCAACAATAACGGGTCGCCTTTGACCGAAACGGTCGATACGACTTGTTTAAAGCTCGCTTGAATTTTGTCTAGGACGCTCGTGGCTTCGACTGTGAAGCCGGCAGTGGTGTACGCCTGCGCGAGCGCCCGCCATACCTCTGAGTGCGCGGAGTGAAACACTACCGTCGCTAAGCCCTCTGGTTTAAGTACGCGCCCGATCTCAGTGAACACGCTCGCCATCATAGCTCCATATTCCAAAACACCTTTGGACTGTGAGGGACTCATAATCACTTCGCGTGAACGGTCAGTAGTCTTTCCAAGCCAATGCTCGTTGATCTGATTAAGCTCTGCGTAGGGGATGTAAGCGCCGAAAGGTGGGTCTGTGAAAACATAGTCAACCGAATGAGGTTTCAGCGGCATACTTTCACTGGTACCGTTGTGGACGACGACTGTGCTTCCACTTCCATGAAGCATGTTGAATGAGTCGATGAATGCTTTGGACTTGCGCCGCACGCCTTCGAGAATGTTCTTCTCAACCGGCAGTCCGCTAATATAAAGCACGCCGCTTTGCGACCCAGTAAGAACGAAGTCGCTCTGCCCTTTTTTGAGAACGACGCGAGTCATAAGCGTTGAGTGGCTCGAGTTGTAGCTCAGGACTAAGAGTTTCAAAGCGTCGCGCACGTTCTCAGGGAAATCACCAACGAGCTCCAAAAGAATTGCCATCGCTATGAAGTTGCGCTTTGTGTAGAAGTGGTGAAGCTTGTCGATGCCAACGTGATACCCCGAGCGGTGCAGTTCTCCCCAGACAAGATCAACGTTGGGAGCTGATTTTGGTGGTCTGGTTTTCGCGATTCGGGCGATAACTTCATAATCTTCAGGGGTAGGCGGACGCTGCCATTTTTTCGTTCCGCTCCGACCATGCACCCGCGCGATTACACGCTTTTTTGTCAGTTGCTTACATCCGAATGCGTCCAGAGTTGAGTCAAGCGCTCGTTCGCAAGCTCCCACGGCGATCAGCTTCTGGCAGCCCTTGCAGTGGAAACTGTCCGACATGCTCAACGGCTTTGTCTTCACACTCGCGTCCCACAAAGAAGCTTCATTGCCACAGTGCGGGCAGATGAGTACTTCGGACCAGATAATATGACGCAGTGTGCCAATTGAACCACTCTCATCCTTTGCCTCGTAGAGCCAAGAGAGTTTTTCTTCCGCCCGTATGCATAGCTCATTTACTGCAGCCGCAAATGACTCCGGCTCTGGCGGGCGACAGAGAGTCTCTGAAACGAACGACCCCAAGGTGCCGATCTCGAAAAGATGGGCAGTACGCGGCCCCCACTCCGGCTTGACTCCGAGTGAGTCGGCCATACGACGCATCTCATCAGTGGGTCGATCACATAGTAGGGCTGCGAGCCCTGTGGTTCCACTTCCGGCGAATGCGTCGAGGACAGTCGCACCCGGCTTTGTATGCGCGGCTATAAAGACGGCGATCACTTCGGGCGAGATCTTTGTTGGATATGAAAAGGCGTTGTAAAGTGGGCCTGTGCGTGTTGATGGCAAGGGGGTGCTGTAAAGCTCTGCGATGTTCGCCATTGCTGTTTTACTATTTTGGATGTTGACCTCTTGCGAGCTCAAATGTGTGCAGGTTGTGTTACGTTCGAGGCTCATTGCAGTTCAGGCCTCGGCTTTGACGTTCGGCTTTTTGAGGGCCCTCGTTTGAGCAACTTGTTCGGCAGGAACAGTGATGTTCTTAGATTCGCAGAAAACCGCGACCAGAACCTCCAACATGTTCACCATGCTTCGTTGCTCATGGTCGGCCGCAGCTTTCAAAGCAAGTTTGAAGCTGGGTGACACCCTCAAGTTCAGCGTGTCGCTCTTCACATCGTCAAATTTCATGGCGCCCCGCAGATGTCTGTGCATTTGCGTTATGGTATCAGAATGGGGGGCATGGGGTTCGTAATTCTGCATGCCAAATGCTCCATCGTGGGAGTTGACCATGCTGGGCTGAGAGCAGTAGTTCAACCTTCAGCGAATGACGGGGTCGATCGGGTTTGTTGCGCCAGCTGAAGCGGGAGCGACTTATTACTGGCAGCAGGCAAATCAGGACCGCACGGCCTGGCTCAAGCCAAACGGCATCCAGGAAAGCCGGGGAGGCTTACTGATCGTAGAAGCTTACCCCTTGCTTGCTCTACATAAGTGTCTGAATGGCTCGCCTCTGGAGTTCGGTGATCCGAACATCGCTTTGGTCGATCCGTCGTAGCCACTCTGATCCGGAGATTTTTTCTCCTCGTTTGACCAAGCGGCCGTGCCAGTCAAACGCCTCCTTAAGCGAATCAACCATCTCAATGTAGAACGGTCCACCATCAAATCGAATGCTGAGCCTGCCCAGGCGTGATCGTCTGATCCAATAATCGCAGATGCATTGCTGCTCATATCTTGCCTTCTGATCATTTCCTTGCTGAACACCCATTCGCTTTCCTCCCTTGAAGACCATCCCGACACACGAAATTGCGTCTACAGCAATCTGCGGCCCAGAAAATGTTCTCACAAGGAAAAAATAACCGCAAAAATTTTTCCTCTGTAACTTTGCCCTGTTGGAAAACCATCCACAGAATCGCTGGATGAATATCGGCGCCGCAATACGCAAGGTTCGACTGGAAAAGGGCCTCACTCTGGAGGCGGTTGCTCTGGAGGCGGGGACTTACGCGGGCAACCTGTCCAAGATCGAGAGATCACAGCAACTGCCATCCCTGGAGCTGTTACACAAGCTCAGCCATGCACTGGGTATGAAAACATCCGAGGTGTACGCTGTCGCGGAGTCTGAGTCTGAAGGTGGAGAAGAGGCTTCTGATCAGAGTAACGAGGTGATCCTGGTGCGTAGAAACTTCCAGGCCCTCACTCCCAAGAATCGCAGGCTCGCTATCGAGTTCCTGAAGCTACTGGGGCAATCCCAGGACGAAGACTGACGAAGCTTCAAATTTCCCCACGTCCTCCATTCTGCACCCACAGATCGGCTATATAAGCCCTATGGCGGCGAAGCTGCCCTGCTGGTCGCTGCTGATAGTAACGGAGCGAGTTGCTGCCAACGTATGGGCCAGAGTATGGGCTGGCGGAGGGATCGAGACGGGAGCCTCTTAAATCAAGGGCTGTAGCAATTAAAAAGCCGGCTTGTGGCCGGCTTCTCGGGGACGCTTCCGACTAATTTATGGTAAGCCGCAACCGCCTTAACTGTGTGGTCACAAGGACCTGATAGAGATGGTCAACGCCCGTGTGGGGTGTCGCCGAGCCCTCTGGACCGCGGCTTGCGCCGGTCGGGGCTAAATGTGCCGCGTAGCATACAAGGGCTTGCGCAGTATGCCCAGCAAAAAATGGCACAGCGTGTTTCAGCTGGGGCGATGGCGGCGGAAATGCGACCAGTGGAAGACCCAGCCGAGAATCTCCAGGCCTTGGGCCTGGCGCTGGGCGCGGGTGTAGCGCTCGACGGCGTAGTTGCGCCGGTCATGGCTGTGTAGGTACAGGGTGCCGTGCGGGCCGAGGCTGAGGTTGTTCACCCTCAGGGTGCCGTTGTGCAGCAAGGCATAGGTCTCGCCCTCGATGACTTCGGTCATGCTCAGGTCTACCGCCAAGGTGGCCTCCAGCGGGATCAGCGGGGCCATGTTGGCGGCAGGCATGGCCAGGCAGATGGCATTTTGCGCAGCAACGCCCAGCGCCTTTAACGCCGTGGTGGGCAGGCGCAGGTGATGGTTGGCCACGGGGGCAAGCAGGCCGTGCTGCAGTGCGTAAAACGGCACCTGCAGCAGCCGGCCGCTGTGTGCTGACAGCGGGGTGGGCGGGTTGGTGTGCGGTGGCCGTGGCGGGCCGCTGCGCAAGATCGGGTTGGGGTGCTTGGGGCCTTCGCCGCTGCGCAGCCAACGGCGATGCACGCAAAACAAGTCGGCCATTTCATCGAGGCGAGCCAACGGAACACCCCGTCTGAACCAGTTATTGACGTGCTGGGGTGTGACGCTGCGTTGGGCAGCGAAATCGGAAGGGGTCAAGCCACATTCGTGCAGGAGGGCTTTGAGGCGGTCACCGGATGTGTTCATGGCCGCGAGTGTAGCGGCCGGGTGCCAGCTGGCATATGAACCGGATGTTGATGCGGCTTGTGCGAAAGGTGCTTAGTTGTAGGGCGTTGGAGTAGGGCGATGTAGGAATTTTTACTGGAGGGTGTTCCCTCGCGCATAAAAAACCCCGCCGAGGCGTAATGCTGTTCACTTAAGTTATCCATCGCCTGTATTGGGGCCGCTTTGCGGCCCATCGCGGCACAAGGCCGCTCCCACAATGTTCGCGCATGCCCTGTAAATAGGGGCATAACGCGGTCGGTGTGGGAGCGGCCTTGTGCCGCGATGGGCCGCAGAGCGGCCCCGGCATTCTTAAGTGAACAGCATTACCGCCGAGGCGGGGTTTTTCAGCAATCGGTATCAGCCTTTGTAGGCAGCGACCGATTTGGTGATCGCAGCACGGGCGGCGTCGGCGCCGTCCCAGCCTTCGATCTTGACCCACTTGCCCTTCTCGAGATCTTTGTAGTTCGCGAAGAAGTGCTCGATCTGCTGGATCAGCAGGGCTGGCAGGTCGGTGTATTCCTTGACGTCGACATACAGCTGCGACAGCTTGTCGTGCGGCACAGCGATGACTTTGGCGTCGCCGCCGCCGTCGTCGGTCATGTTCAGGATGCCAACCGGGCGGGCACGGATGACCGAGCCTGGGGCAACTGGGTATGGGGTCACGACCAGCACGTCGAGCGGGTCACCGTCGTCGGCCAGGGTGTTCGGGATGAAGCCATAATTGGCTGGGTAGAACATCGGGGTAGCCATGAAACGGTCGACGAACAGGGTGTCGCTGTCCTTGTCGATCTCGTATTTGATCGGCGCGTGGTTGGCCGGGATCTCGATGGCGACGTAGATGTCGTTCGGCAGGTCTTTGCCCGCCGGAATCTTGCTGTAGCTCATTGGGCAGTGCCCCCGTAGTTGACCAAAAAGTGGCGGCGATTATAGGCACATTCCGCATGGGCATGCCACGCCTGGCCTGATGTGCGGCCGCGTCAGGCGTGGCCTTCGCGGTAATCGGGGTGTTCGGCCTGCAACTGGCTCAGGCGCGCCAGTGGGTCTTGGCGGTAGAACAGCGACAGTTGCTGGTAAACCTGCGGATACGCCTGCTGCAACAGGTCGGGGGCGCTGAAGAAGTATTCGCTGGTGACGGCGAAGAATTCTGCAGGGTTTTCTGCCGCGTATGGGTCGATGGGCGTTTCGGCGTCGGGGTTCAGGTCCAGCTGGCGGTTGAGGTCGTCATAGGCCTGTTGCATGGCCGTCGCCCACTCATCCACGGGCATGCCACTGTGCAGCGGCGGCAGGCCGTTGGCGTCGCCATTGAGCATGTCGAGCTTGTGCGCCAACTCATGGATGACCAGGTTGTAGGCCTCCCAGCCACCACTGGCCAGCACCCCGTTCCAGGCCAGGATCACCGGCCCCTGTTGCCAGGCTTCACCGCTGTGTTCGCCGTCCCACACATGCTCCACACCACTGGCATCGCGGTGGCGCTGAGGGCTTTTGAAGTCGTCGGGGTAGAGGATGATTTCGTGGAAACCCTGGTACCAGTTCAGGTCACCCAGGTGCAGCAGTGGCAGCTGCGCCTGGGCAGCGAGGAACAGGCGCTGCTCATCGCTCAGCTCGACACCGGGCAGGGTGGTCAGGTGCTTTTCAAGCAGAAACAGGATGCAGGCTTCACGCAACCAGCGATCTTCTTCATCGCTGATACCGTCGAGCAACGGCAGGTGTTGGCGAACCGCCTGCCATTGCTCGGCTGTGATTGGGTAGCGCTTCAGGGTGCGCCGACGCCGCCAGGCGCTGAAAGACCACATGGCTGGGGTCAGTGAGCCTTGGCGGCACGGCCCAGGCGACCGCGCAGCAGGCCGAGCACCATCGGCACCAGCGACAGGAAGATGATACCCACCACCATCAGCGACAGGTGCTGCTTGATGAACGGCACATTGCCGAAGAAGTAGCCCAGCGTCACCAGGCCTCCGACCCACAGCAACGAACCGGCGACACTGAAGCCCAGGAAGCGCGGGTAGTGCATGTGGGCAATACCGGCGACGAACGGCGCGAAGGTACGCAGGATGGGCAGGAAGCGCGCCAGGGTCACGGTCTTGCCGCCATGGCGTTCATAGAATTCATGCGTGCGTTGCAGGTAGTCGCGGCGGAAGATCTTCGAATTGGGGTTGTTGAACAACCGCTCGCCGGCCGTTCGGCCAATCACGTAGTTGGTACTGTCGCCCAGGATCGCCGCCGCCATCAGCAGGCCCGCCAGCAGGACTGGGTCCATGCCGCCACCGGCCGCCACGGCGCCGGCGATGAACAGCAGCGAATCACCTGGCAGGAACGGCATCACCACCAGGCCGGTTTCGCAGAAGATCACGGTGAACAGGATGGCGTAGATCCAGGGACCGTAATTGGTGACCAGCAGATCGAGGTAGGCATCGAGATGCAGGATAAGGTCCAGCGGGTTGAAATCCATGTACAGCACCTGTGTTCTGGGGCGTAGGCTCGGTTACCAGGGGATGGGTAAATTTTCACACATGACAAGTGGGGCATTATACGGCGAAGTGAGGATCATGCCCGGGGAGTTTGTAGCGGCGGGTTACGGAAGGGGAAGATTCATACTGCCTGTACCGACCTCACTGCTGGCAGGCCCACCCATATCTCTGGCCATGCGCGATCCTTGTAGGAGCAGCCTTGTGCTGCGAAGAGGCCGGTGCCAGCAGTAGAGATTAACAGTGCTGGCACCGGCCTCTTCGCAGCACAAGGCTGCGCCTACAGGTACAGGTGATAAGGCCTGCGCTGGTCAATCCTGATGGATCGGCAGGATGTAGCTCTCGAACTCGGTGTCCTTGCGAAAGCCGATGGACTCGTAGGTCTTTTGCGCTGCCTCATTGTTGGCGCTGGTCGACACCCGCATCCGCACGGCATTGGTCTCTTTCGCCATCTTCTTGGCCTCGCGCATCAGGTGGTCGGCCACCAGCATGCGTCGCGAGTCTTCGGCCACATAGATGTCGTTGAGAATCCACACGCGTTTGAGCGACAGCGACGAAAAGCTTGGATACAGCTGGCAGAAGCCGAGCAATTTGTTGGCATCGTCATCCGCCAGTGCCAGGTAAATCACCGACTCGTCCCGCTTCAGGCGCTTTTCCAGAAAGCTGCGTGAGCTGTCCGGATAGGGCAATTGCCCATAGAACTCGCGGTATTTGACGAACAGGGGGGTCAGCAGGTCGAGGTGTTCCAGGGTTGCCTTGATGATACGCATGTGCGGCCCTCAGGATCCATTTGGGGAAACAGCGGATTGCCAGCCGCTCTCAACAGCATGCTGCCTAATGCGTGCGAGAAGCGCAATCCGCCTTCCGTGACATGATTTTTACCCTTTTCCGAGCAGAAAGTTTCCTTTTTGGCTGGCGGGGGTATCGCTCTCCAGGCTATGGACCTCGGCTTCGTCCTTCAGATTCACCCCGGAAAGCTGCCGGCGACAGGCTTCACGCATCAGGTACAGCAAGCGGTGGGCCGCCATGCCATAGCTCAGGCCCTCAAGGCGCACGTTGGAGATGCAGTTGCGGTAGGCGTCAGTCAGGCCGACCCGCGGCGCGTAGGTGAAATACAGGCCGAGGCTATCGGGCGAGCTCAACCCCGGGCGCTCGCCGATCAGCATCACGGTCATCCGTGCGCCCAGTAACTCGCCAACCTCGTCGGCCACGGCCACGCGGCCCTGTTCCACCAGCACCACCGGCGCGCTGGTCCAGCCGTCGGCAGCGGCCTGTTCCTCGAAACGGGTCAGAAACGGCAGGGTATGGCGGTGCACGGCGAGGGCCGAGAGGCCGTCAGCGACGACGATGGCCAGGTCGACACCGCCCGGGTTGGCCTGGGCATGCTGGCGCAGGGTTTCGATCGAGTCTTCGTTCAGCCGCCGGCCCAGGTCCGGGCGCTGCAGGTATTGGTCGCGGTCGTGGGCGGCGCTGTGCAACACCAGGCTGTCGCGCCCGCGGTCACTGAGCTGGGCGGTCAGCCCGGCATGGTCGAAGGGCAGGTGCACGGCATCACGGGCCTGGGCATGCGCGAACTGGAAGTCCAATTGGGCGCCGGTCGGCAGGCTGGTGCCGGTGCGGCCCAGGGCGATACGCGCCGGGGTCAGGGTACGCAGGGCCAGCCAGGGGTTATCGGGGGTTACGGTGCGAGGGTCCATGGTCATCCCTATGCAAGCTGTGCCAACGCCTGGCGGAACGCCGGCGGCAGGTTGTCACCAAAGCGCACCCGGCCATCGGCCTGGGTAAAGATGCCGGTGCGCGCCAGCCATGCTTCAAATTCGGGGCCGGGCTTCAGGCCCAGGGTCTGGCGCGCATACAGCGCGTCATGGAACGACGTGGTCTGGTAGTTGAGCATGATGTCGTCGGAGCCGGGGATGCCCATGATGAAGTTGATCCCGGCCACACCCAGCAAGGTCAGCAGGGTGTCCATGTCGTCCTGGTCGGCTTCGGCGTGGTTGGTGTAGCAGATGTCGCAACCCATCGGCACGCCCAGCAGCTTGCCGCAAAAGTGGTCTTCGAGGCCGGCGCGGATGATCTGCTTGCCGTTGTACAGGTACTCCGGGCCGATGAAACCGACCACGGTATTGACCAGAAACGGCTTGAAGTGCCGGGCCACGGCGTAGGCACGGGTTTCGCAGGTCTGCTGGTCGACGCCGTGGTGGGCGTTGGCGGACAGGGCGCTGCCCTGGCCGGTCTCGAAATACATGAGGTTTTGCCCAAGGGTGCCGCGCTTGAGCGACAGGCCCGCTTCGTAACCCTCCTGCAACACGTTGAGGTTGATGCCAAAGCCTGCGTTGGCGGCTTCGGTGCCGGCGATCGACTGGAACACCAGGTCCAGCGGCACGCCACGGTTGATTGCTTCGATCGAGGTGGTGACGTGGGTCAGCACGCAGGCCTGGGTGGGGATGTCGTAGCGCTGGATGATTGCATCGAGCATTTCCAGCAGGGCACAGATCGAGGCGATGCTGTCGGTGGCCGGGTTGATGCCGATCATGGCGTCGCCGTTGCCGTACAGCAGGCCATCGAGGATGCTGGCGGCGATGCCAGCGGGTTCGTCGGTCGGGTGGTTGGGTTGCAGGCGGGTCGACAGGCGCCCGCGCAGGCCCATGGTGCCGCGGAAACGGGTAACCACGCGGATCTTCTGCGCCACCAGGATCAGGTCCTGGACGCGCATGATCTTCGACACCGCCGCCGCCATTTCCGGTGTCAGGCCCGGCGCCAGCGCGCGCAGGCTGTCTTCGTCGGCTTCTTCGCTGAGCAGCCAGTCACGCAGGCCGCCCACGGTGAGGTGGCTGACCGGTGCGAAGGCCTGGGCGTCGTGAGTGTCGATGATCAGGCGGGTGACCTCGTCCTCTTCATAGGGGATCAGCGCCTCGGTCAGAAAGTGCGTCAGCGGGATGTTGGCCAAGGCCATCTGCGCGGCGACCCGCTCACCGTCGTTGCTGGCGGCGACACCGGCCAGGAAATCCCCAGAACGTGCAGGGCTGGCCTTGGCCATCACGTCCTTGAGGCTGTCGAAGCGGTAGACCAGGTGGCCTACCGTGTGTACGAAACTTGCCATACAGATTCTCCAGAGCGCCGCGGGGCTGGCCCGCGGCAGGTGTCGGCGATCAGTGCAAGGCCTCTTCGGCCTTCTGGATCGCGGCGAATTCCTCTTCCGGTGTGCCCGCTACCAGGTGGTGGCGGCTGTAGAACGCAAAGTAGGCAATTAATACTCCATAGATCACCGCGGCGCCAATCACAACCCGCGGGTCGACCAGGAAGCCCGCCACCACGGCGATGCACGCCAGTACCAGGGCTACGCCCGAGGTGAAGACGCCGCCCGGGGTGCGATACGGGCGTTCCATTTTCGGACGGCGGATGCGCAGGGTGATGTGTGCAGCCATCATCAGCACGTAGGACAGCGTGGCCCCGAACACCGCGACCAGAATCAGCAGGTCGCCCTGGCCGGTCAGCGACAGCCCGAAACCGATGAGGCCAGGGATGATCAGGGCCAGGACCGGCGCCTTGCTTTTGTTGGTCTCGGAGAGTTTGCGCGGCAGGTAGCCGGCGCGGGACAGCGCGAAGATCTGCCGCGAGTAGGCATAGATGATCGAGAAGAAGCTGGCAATCAGGCCAGCCAGGCCGACCAGGTTGACGAAGCTGCCCATCCAGGTGGAACCGCCATAGGCTTTGGACAGTGCCTCGACCAGTGGGTTACCGGAGGCCTTGAGCGCTTCGGAGCCCGCCGCGCCAGGGCCGATCACCAGAATCAGCAGGGCGAAGGCCAGCAGCACCAGCATCGCGCCGATCAGGCCGCGGGGCAGGTCGCGTTTTGGGTTCTTGGTTTCTTCGGCGGCCAGCGGCACGCCTTCGACGGCGAGGAAGAACCAGATGGCGTAAGGGATTGCGGCCCACACGCCGACATAGCCGAACGGCAGGAAACTGCTGGCGCCAGCGGCGTCGGTCTTGGCGATGTCGAACAGGTTGGCTGCATCAAAATGGGGCACCATGCTCACCAGGAACACGCCCAAGGCAATGGCGGCAATGGCGGTGATGATGAACATCAGCTTCAGCGCTTCGCCGACGCCGAAGATGTGGATGCCGATGAACACGATGTAGAACGCCAGGTAGATGACCCAGCCGCCGATGCCGAACAGTGACTCACAATAGGCGCCGATGAACACGGCGATGGCCGCCGGGGCAATGGCATATTCGATGAGGATGGCCGTGCCGGTAAGAAAACCGCCCCATGGGCCAAAGGCGCTGCGGGCAAAGCCGTAGCCGCCGCCTGCAGTGGGGATCATCGACGACAACTCGGCCAACGAGAAGCACATGCACAGGTACATGGTGGCCATCAGCAGGGTGGCGAGGAACATACCGCCCCAGCCGCCTTGGGCCAGGCCGAAGTTCCACCCGGCGTAGTCGCCGGAGATCACATAGGCGACCCCGAGGCCGACCAACAGCACCCAGCCGGCTGCGCCTTTTTTCAGTTCACGTTGCTGGAAATAGTCCGAACCGACTTTTTCGAAGTCGACAGAAGAGCCTGCCGGCACATTACCGGAATGATCGCTTGGCATAGTTTCACCTGTTGTTTTTCTTGGTGGCCGGAGGGACTTCCAGCCCATGGTGATAGGTACTGCAGGAAGCGAGCCAGAGCGGTTCGTGCACGGGAACCGCGTTGGCTTGTGGTGGTGATGAACCGCTGCGGTGGGCTGCAAGCAGCCCCCGCAGTTATCCCAGGTTTAGAAGAAGCCCAACGGATTGATGTCGTAACTCACCAGCAGGTTCTTGGTCTGCTGGTAGTGATCGAGCATCATCTTGTGGGTCTCACGCCCAACGCCGGACTTCTTGTAACCGCCAAACGCGGCATGCGCCGGGTACAGGTGGTAGCAGTTGGTCCACACGCGGCCAGCCTTGATGCCACGGCCCATGCGGTAGGCGCGGTTGATGTCGCGGGTCCACACACCGGCACCCAGGCCGAACTCGGTGTCGTTGGCAATCGCCAGGGCTTCAGCTTCGTCCTTGAAGGTGGTGACGCTGACCACCGGGCCGAAGATTTCTTCCTGGAACACGCGCATCTTGTTGTTGCCCTTGAGCAGGGTCGGCTGGATGTAGTAACCGGTCGACAGCGCGCCTTCGAGTTTTTCCACCTTGCCGCCGGTCAGCAGCTCGGCGCCTTCTTCCTTGGCAATTTCCAGGTACGACAGGATCTTCTCGAACTGCTGTTGCGACGCCTGGGCGCCGACCATGGTGTCGGTGTCCAGCGGATCCCCACGCTTGATCTGCAGGACCTTCTTCATCACCACTTCCATGAACTGCGGGTAGATCGACTCCTGCACCAGGGCACGCGACGGGCAGGTGCACACTTCGCCTTGGTTGAAGAATGCCAGCACCATGCCTTCGGCGGCCTTCTCGATGAAGCTCGGCTCGGCCTGCATGATGTCTTCGAAGTACACGTTAGGCGACTTGCCGCCCAGCTCGACGGTAGACGGGATGATGTTTTCGGCGGCGCATTTCATGATGTGCGAGCCGACCGGGGTCGAACCGGTGAAGGCGATTTTGGCGATGCGTTTGCTGGTGGCCAGCGCTTCGCCCGCTTCACGGCCATACCCCTGGACGACGTTCAGCACGCCTTTGGGCAGCAGGTCGCCGATCAGCTCCATCAGTACGGTGATGCCCAGCGGGGTCTGCTCGGCGGGTTTGAGGACCACGCAGTTGCCTGCGGCCAGGGCTGGGGCGAGTTTCCACGCGGCCATCAGCAGCGGGAAGTTCCACGGGATGATCTGCCCGACCACGCCCAGAGGCTCGTGAATGTGATAGGCGACGGTGCCTTCGTTGATTTCGGCAGCGCCGCCCTCTTGGGCACGGATGCAACCGGCGAAGTAACGGAAGTGATCGACCGCCAGCGGGATGTCGGCGTTGAGGGTTTCGCGGATAGGTTTGCCGTTGTCCCAGGTTTCGGTAATAGCCAGGACTTCAAGGTTCTGCTCGATGCGGTCGGCGATTTTCAGCAGCACGTTGGAGCGGTCCTGGACGGACGTGCGGCCCCAGGCATCGGCGGCGGCGTGGGCGGCATCCAGGGCTTTTTCGATGTCTTCGGCAGTGGAGCGGGGAAACTCTGCGATCAGCTTGCCATTCACCGGGGAGGTGTTTTCGAAGTACTGCCCCTTGACCGGAGCTACGAATTCACCACCGATGTAGTTGCCGTAGCGGCTCTTGAACGTAACCTTCGCGCCTTCGGTACCGGGATGTGCGTAACGCATGGTGTGTCTCCTGGCTATTGTGTTTGTTAGGGAGTTGAAAAGCGTAGAGCAAAGGTTGGGCCAGTGTTTTGAGGTTCTGCTAAATCAAGCACTTAGCGTAATTTTCAGAGGGCTGTGAAAGCCCGCTGTGCCAGCCCTGGTACGGCCTGTGTGACACTTTGTGCCATTTGCGACACGCTGCCGGCAGGTGCATTGCAAAGGCCCGCCGGGTGGAGGATGCTGGCTGAACGCTCGATCTGCGGAGAACCACAACACATGCAGAGCAATCACTTGAGTCGCCATGCCCAGCAAGTGCATACCGTTGCCCACGGTGAAGCCGGGGCGGGCGGCAGTGACCCGGCGATCGCCCGGTCCTGGCTGCGCTGCCTCGAGGATTACCACCTCGACCCGACGCTGATCGAGGCCCCCGTGGTGCTTGAGCACGGGCGCTTGCTGGAGACCCGCGAGCGCCTGCACCAGGTGCTGAAAATTGCCGACGCCGAGATGAACAGCCTGCATCAGCAGCTCTCTGGCGCCGGCCATGCGGTGCTGCTGACCGATGCCCGCGGGGTGATCCTCAACTGTGTCAGCGCCCCCAGCGAGCGGCGCATCTTCGAGCGGGCAGGGCTGTGGCTGGGCGCCGACTGGAGCGAAGCGCGCGAAGGCACCAACGGTATCGGCACCTGCCTGGTCGAGCGCCAGGCCCTGACCATTCATCAGCACGAACACTTTCGTGGCCGCCACACCGGCCTGACCTGCTCGGCAAGCCCGGTGTTCGACCCGCACGGCGAACTGCTGGCGGTACTCGACGTGTCGTCGGCGCGGCCCGATGTGTCGCGGCAGAGCCAGTTTCACACCATGGCCTTGGTCAACCTCTCGGCGAAGATGATCGAGAGCTGTTATTTCCTGCGTCATTTCCAGCAGCAGTGGCTGCTGCGCTTTCATCTGCAGGCTGAGTCGGTCGGCTTGTTCAGCGAGGGCTTGCTGGCCTTCGAGGGTGACGGGCGGATTTGCGCCGCCAACCAGAGCGCGCTCAACCTGCTGGGCACCGTTCGCGGTGGCGTGCTGGGGCAACCGGTGGAGCGGTTTTTTGCCTGCAGCCACGACGAACTGTTCAGCCGCGCCGTGCCTGGCGGCAGTACTGTTTGGCCGTTGCAGACACGCGACGGCCGCCAGGTGTTTGCCAGCCTGCGAGGCCAGGCGCGTACGCCGGTCTGGTCAGTACCGCTCAGCCAGCCCCAGCCCCAGCGTGCTGAAGCGCCAGGCATCTGCCTGCTCGACCCGGCGTTGCAAAACGACTTCCGCCGCTGCGTGCGGGTATTCGAGCGTGATGTGCCGCTGCTGTTGCGTGGCGAGACCGGTTGCGGCAAGGAGGCATTCGCCCAGGCCGTGCACCAGGCCAGCCAGCGTCGCGGTAAGCCGTTCGTGGCGATCAACTGCGCCTCGATCCCAGAGAGCCTGATCGAAAGCGAGCTGTTCGGTTATCGCGGTGGCAGCTTTACCGGCGCACGCAAGGAAGGCATGCGCGGCAAGCTGCTGCAGGCCGACGGCGGCACGTTGTTGCTGGACGAGATTGGTGACATGCCACTGGCCTTGCAGACGCGCCTGTTGCGGGTCCTGGAAGAGCGCCAGGTGGTGCCGATTGGCGGTGAGCCCCAGGCCGTGGACGTGCGCATCGTCAGCGCGACCCACCGCGACCTGCTGGAGCGGGTGGCGCAGGGCAGCTTCCGCGAAGACCTGTATTACCGGTTGAACGGGCTGGAAGTGGCCTTGCCCTCAGTGCGTGAGCGCAGTGACAAGGGCCAGTTGCTGGACTTTTTGCTGCGTCAGGAGGCCCAGGGGCAACGGGTCGAACTGGAGCCCTGTGCGCGTCAGGCGTTGCTGGACTTTGCCTGGCCGGGGAACGTGCGGCAGATGCGCAATGTATTGCGCACGCTCGTGGCGCTTTGCGATAACACCTTCATCGGGTTCTCCGACCTGCCCGTGAC
Organism: Pseudomonas sp. 5.2; assembly: GCF_059025405.1. NCBI lineage: Bacteria > Pseudomonadati > Pseudomonadota > Gammaproteobacteria > Pseudomonadales > Pseudomonadaceae > Pseudomonas > Pseudomonas sp. 5.2. The sequence goes on along the minus strand of NZ_JBYBHH010000019.1, from coordinate 17,418 downwards.
TTTCCGGAGTAATGCGGCCGCTGTGGGGGCGGGCTTGCCCCGCGAAGCAGGCAACGCGGTGGATGGCACCGGCTTTGCCGGTGTTCGCGGGGCAAGCACGCTCCCACACGAAGAGCAAAACAGTCTCACCCACAAGAGCGCGCCAGTGCGCCTTGAGGACGCTGAGTGCGAAGCTCTGCTGTCAGTGCTGGAGGCAAAACACTGGCACTTGACCCGCGTTGCCGAGCACCTGGGCATCAGCCGCAATACCTTGTATCGAAAACTGCGCAAACACGGCATCACCCGGGTCGGCTGAGCGAAACAGCGGGTGCGATTTCCCGCGCCCTGGGCTACCCTGCCTCGATGTTTTGCGAGGTCGACCATGCATATTCACATTCTCGGTATTTGCGGCACGTTCATGGGTTCCCTGGCGGTCCTGGCCAAAGAGCTTGGCCACCGCGTCACCGGCTCCGACGCCAATGTCTATCCCCCGATGAGCACCCAGCTCGAAGCCCAGGGCATCGAGCTGACCCAGGGCTATGACCCGGCTCAGCTAGACCCGGCACCCGACTTGGTAGTGGTCGGCAACGCCATGTCGCGGGGTAACCCGGCGGTGGAATACGTGTTGAACAAGGGCCTGCCCTATGTCTCTGGCCCTCAGTGGCTGGCTGACCACGTGCTGCAGGGCCGCTGGGTATTGGCCGTTGCCGGTACCCATGGCAAGACCACCACCAGCAGCATGCTGGCCTGGGTGCTGGAGCATGCCGGCATGAGCCCTGGGTTCTTGATCGGCGGCGTGCCGCAGAACTTCTCGGTGTCCGCGCGCTTGGGCGACACGCCGTTCTTCGTGGTCGAGGCCGACGAGTACGACAGTGCGTTCTTCGATAAACGCTCGAAGTTCGTCCACTACCACCCGCGCACCGCGATTCTCAACAACCTTGAGTTCGATCACGCGGACATCTTCCCCGATCTGGCCTCCATCGAGCGCCAGTTCCACCACCTGGTGCGCACGATCCCGAGCGAAGGCCTGGTGATCCATCCGACCACCGAACAGGCGCTGGAGCGGGTCATCGGCATGGGTTGCTGGACCCCGGTGCAAACCACCGGTGAAGGCGGCCAATGGCAGGCGCGCCTGCTCAGCCCCGATGGGTCGCGCTTCGAAGTGCTGTTCGAGGGCGAGGCACAGGGCGTGGTCGATTGGGCGCTGACCGGTCAGCACAACGTCGCCAATGCCTTGGCAACCCTGGCTGCGGCCCGCCATGTCGGTGTAGTGCCGGCCATGGGTATCGCCGGGTTGAGCGCCTTCAAAAGCGTCAAGCGGCGCATGGAGAAGGTCGCTGAAGTGCAGGGCGTGACCATCTACGATGACTTCGCTCACCACCCGACCGCCATCGCCACCACCCTCGACGGCCTGCGCAAGCGCGTAGGTGAAGCACCGGTGATTGCGGTGATCGAGCCGCGCTCCAACTCGATGAAGCTGGGTGCCCACCGCGATGGCCTGCCGGAAAGCGTCAACGATGCCGACCAGGTGATCTGGTACGCACCGGCTAACCTGGGCTGGGACCTGGCCGCCACGGCGGCGCAGTGCACCGTGCCGAGCGTGGTTGCCGACAGCCTCGAAGCGATCATCGAGCGCATCAAGGGCCAGGCACGGCCGGGCACCCACGTGGTGATCATGAGCAACGGCGGCTTCGGCGGCTTGCACGGCAAACTGGCCGAGGCGCTCAAGTGAGCGGGCCGGCGCGCATCACCCTGGCCATGACGGGCGCCTCTGGCGCGCAATATGGCCTGCGCCTGCTCGATTGCCTGGTGCGTGAGGACCGTGAGGTGCATTTCCTCATTTCCAAGGCCGCGCAGCTGGTGATGTCCACCGAAACCGATGTGTTGCTGCCGCCCAAGCCCCAGGCGATGCAGGCGTTTCTGACCGAATACACCGGCGCTGCCGACGGCCAGATCCGCGTGTATGGCAAGGAAGACTGGATGTCGCCGGTGGCCTCGGGCTCTGGCGCACCGGCGGCGATGGTGGTGGTGCCGTGTTCTACGGGTACCTTGTCGGCGATTGCCACCGGCGCTTGCAACAACCTGATCGAGCGGGCCGCCGACGTCACCTTGAAGGAGCGCCGCCAGTTGATCCTGGTGCCGCGTGAAGCCCCGTTCTCGACGATCCACTTGGAGAACATGCTCAAGCTGTCGCAGATGGGTGCCGTGATCTTGCCTGCGGCCCCAGGCTTCTACCATCAGCCGCAGACCATCGACGACCTGATCGATTTCGTCGTTGCACGCATTCTCAACCTGCTGGACATCCCTCAGGACATGCTGCCGCGTTGGGGTGAACATCACTTTGGGGCGGATGATTGAAGCGAGCACTGTCGGGGTTGGTCGCGTTGGCGCTGCTCAGTGGCTGCGCCACGGTGCGTACGCTGGATGCCAACAAGCCGGGCGCGCCGGTGGTGTATGCCGGAACGCGGCTGGACCTGTATGTGATGAACGGCGGGTGCTGCCCGAAAGATCATTTCGGCGCGCTGGCGCCCGCCTACCCAGGCCTGGATCTGCCCGGTAGCCTGTTACTGGATACGCTGCTGCTGCCGTTGTCGTTGCTGACGGCAGCAGGCGTCGGCTTCCAGGCCACCGGCGGGCTTTGATTACGGTATTAACGCGTAATCCGTGCGGGAGCGCGCGCGGCGCTAGTTTTTGCCCAGGCGGCGCAGTTCATCCGACTCGATCACCCGCACCCCGTCTTCTTCCTCCAGCGCCAGGCGCCACAGCGCCCGTGCCAGGGTGCACGCCTCGATACCCCGATACTTCCCAGGTATCAGCTTGGAAAGCGGTGAAATCAGTTGCTCGCCAAAGCGCGGCTCAATGCGATCACCCAGCAGCACCGACGGGCGGACGATGGTCAGCTGTGGCCAGTCCTGGGCCTTGAGCGCCTCTTCCATTTCGCCCTTGACGCGGTTGTAGAAGATCGATGATTTAGGGTCGGCGCCCACTGCGCTGACAACCAGCAAATGGCGTGCACCGAGTTCCCGGGCGCGCTTGCTGAAGGCCACGACCATGTCCAGGTCGACGGCGCGGAAAGCCGATTCGGAGCCGGCCTGTTTGAGCGTGGTGCCCAGGCAGCAATAGGCGATATCGACACGCCCGGCCAGCTGAGGAAGAAACACCGCCGGGTCGCCCACTGGGTTTTCCAGGTGCGGGTGTTCGGCCAGCGGCCGGCGCGTAGGGGCCAGCACCCGGCTGATGGTCGGTTCGTTGAGTAGGCGGTCTAGCAGGTGTTCACCCGTCAGACCCGTGGCACCGGCAAGCAGGACATGCTGAGGCGTCAAATACATGATGTCTCTCCCTTGTTACACACAAGCTTAGTGGTTGCCAGGCTTTTTTTCCTGCTGCTCCACCGTCGCTTGTGCAGCATTGCGTAACGCTTCCTCGGCCTGTTGCCGGCGTAGGTGCTGCCAGTGTGCCAGTACTGCTGGCGGCGCCCAAAGCTGCGGTTCAGAGGCTTCGAAACCGTCCTTTCGTTCTCTTTCGGCAACGCTGGCGCGTGCCAGTTCAAACGCCTGTTTCAGGTCGTCGGTCTGGTTCAGCGCCTCGGCGAACAGGGCATCGCCAAAGTAGGTGAAGTCGGCTTCCTCCGAGCAACCGAACGACACCCGATCGGCGCGGGCGGCGGTCATGATCACCGTGCGATCATCTTTGAGCGGCGCGATGTAGCCCCCTGAATAGCAGGCCGAGATGACGATTACCTTGTCGCGCTCTTTCAGCGGTGCCAGGGCACTGGCCAGCTCGTCGGCGGACAGGTCGGCCAGTTGCAGGCGGGGTTGGTCGAGCACCAGTTGGTGGTCGTGGCTGCCGTGGCTGGTGAGGTAGATGAACACCAGGTCCTCGGGGCCGCTGCGTTCGGCCAGGGTACGGGCGGCGCGGGTGAGGTTCTCGCGGGTGGCCATGGGGCGGCTGGCCATGTGGTCCCGGTGGTTGACCAGGGTGACCTGGCCGCGGGCGCCAAAACGGACCTTGAGCATGTTGCTGACGTAGTCGGCTTCGCGCAGGAACACGCTTTGCTGGCCATCGCCGGCCACGACCAGGCTGTATAACTGGATGGCCGGCGCGGTCGGCGGCACCCGTGCCAGTGCGTCCTCCAGCAGGCGGCCCTGGTTGAGCAGGGCCAGGTCCAGCGGGTCGGGCAACAGCGTGCCCTTTTCGTCGCGCACGCGTACGCCATTGACCCAAGTGCCACCCTCGACCTTGCCGTTGCTCAGGGTCAGCCGGCCTTTGCCATGGTAGGCATCGTTTTCGAAGGTGCCGATGTACTGGCTGCCGTCGGCCAGTTGCAGGTTGCCTTGGCCAGAAAAGTGCCAGTCAACGAAACCGCCTTTGTAATGGCTGCCATCGCTGCCGAGCAGTTCACCTTCGCCCACCAGTGAGCCATCCTTGAATTCGCCGATCCACACGTCACCTTCGGCGCTTTCATAGCGGCCGCGGCCTTCCAGGCGGTTGTCCTTGAACTCCCCGATGTACTGCTCGCCGTCGACGCTGTCGTAGGTGCCGCTGCCTTGCAGCAGGCCATCGACGAAACGGCCGCTGAACTGGTTGCCGCTGGCGTCGCTGCGCACGCCGGCGCCGTTCGGTTTGCCTTTGGCGAACAGGCCCTGGTAGCGGCTGCCGTCGGCCAGCTCCAGCTCGCCTGCGCCTTCGTACTGGTCGTCCTTGAACTGGCCGCGGTAGGTCTGGTCGGCTTGCTTGAGGGTACCTTCACCGTCGCGTCGGCCATGGCTGAAGGTGCCGGCATAGTGGCTGCCTGGCGTGGTCAAGTCGCCGAGACCCTGGAACAGGCCCTCGGCGAACTGGCCCCGGTAGACTTCACCGTTTTGGCCGTGCCACTCGCCCTGACCATGCCATTGGCCGTCCTTGAAACTGCCGGCGTACCAGCTGCCATTGGGGTAGTCGATGCGGCCCTCGCCTTGCAGCAGGCCATTGACCACCTCGCCCCGGTAACGCCCGCCGTCGGGCAGGCGCGCGTCCGGAGGCAGTAGCGATTCGCCATCTCCGCACGCGGCGAGCAACAGGATCAGGGTGACAGGGAGCAGTGGACGCATGGTGGAGACCGGGCAATAGGTCTGCCGAGTATGACGCAGAATGGGGGGCTGAGACAGATAGGGCATAAGCAGATAAACAACAGGCCCGCAGTCTTTGTAGGAGTGCCCCGGCAAGGCCGCTCCTACAGTATCTGCGCTGTCCTTGAGGGCGGTGCAGTATCAATGCTAGGTGATATTCCCGGCCTGGCGACGCAACAGCAACTCGGCCAGCGCTTTGGTCATCTGTACGTGATACACCGCATTGACCAGCATGTTGATGCCTGGCTCACCCGCATTGGCGCAGATGTATTCGTCCAGGGTGTCTTCGATACCGCTCATCAACTGGAGAGCATGGATCACGGCGTCTACCGAGGGCATGTCTTGGTTGATGCTGTAGAAGGGGCGGGAAGTCAGCGTTTTGGGTGGATCTGGGACAATCTTCTTCATAATCACAACTCACACGTCGGTTCAGAAAATAGCCTCCACAGGGTCCTTTCTCACGGGACTAGGGTGGCGACCGTGCACGGGGTGAGAAATCCGAGGACGTGTGAGCTCGGCCAGGCCGAAGCCTGCCCGCGCACGGCTGCCATGACGAATGCCGCAATCACACACCTTCGGGTTTCTCACGCCCGGTCACCAAACATGGCGACCCTGAGACGTTATCCCTGAGATGTTTCCCCGACAATGGAGCGACCTCCGACAGGCTCGTAGGATAATTCGCTTGATGATGAGAGCTGAAGCATTTCGTTTCAGGTTCGGAAATACCTTACAGATCGCGCGATGGCGGGGTGCATGTCGGGGGATTAGGTGGGGGCTGACAGGTGCATGCCTTGATTAGGGCAGCGCCTCTGAGATCGAGCGCCGCCCGCGCGGCGCTTCGCAGCACAAGGCTGCTCCCACATCTGTTTCGGGCCAATTATTCCTGGGGCATGGGCGCGCGGCCTTCTTGGTGCCCGCCTCAATATCGCGTCGGACAAACAAGGCGGCCGCGTGCGCTGGCACAGGCGTCACTGGCCCGGAACAGATGTGGGAGCAGCCTTGTGCTGCGAAGCGCCGCGCGGGCGGCGCTCGATCTCACAGGCGCAGAACCCCTCAAGGCATGCACTTCTAAACCCAGACACCACCCCAAGCCATGCCCCTCATTCCCTCAATGCCCCCGCAAGAAATCCACCATCTTCCGGTTGACCTGTTCAGCCGCCTCCATCTGCACCATATGGCCAGCGTCCGGCAGTACCAGCACTTCGGCTTCCAGCCCGTCGGCATGGCTGGCCGGGATAATCGCGTCCTTGCCGCCCCAAATCACCAGCGCCGGGTGCTGCCCCAGCACACCGCGCAGGTCGTGGCGCTGCTGGTCGCCCTCGGCGATGGCCGACACCAGCTGGCGCAGCGCCGCATCGACGCCCTCCAGGCGCTTGAACTTGAGCATATCCTCCAGCAATTGCCGGGTGACCAGCGCCGGGTCGGCAAACAACTGCACCATTTGCGGCTTGAGTGCATTGCGGTTCGCTGCAGCCACGAAACCTTGCAGGTACTGCCCGTTGATTGCAGCCCCAAGCCCAGCACTGGCCACCAGGGTGAGGCTGGCCACCCGCTGTGGCGCCAGGCGCGCCACGTTGAGGCTGACAGCGCCGCCCATCGAGTGCCCGGCCAGGTGGGCGCGGGGGATGTTCAGGTGGTCGAGCAGTGCCAGCACGGTTTCGCTCAGTTCATCCAGGTCGCCGCGTTGCAGCGCCTTGGCCGACTCCCCGTGCCCCGGCAGGTCAAGGGCGATGACGCGGCGCTCGGCCGCCAGCGCCGGGTGGTTGAACAACCAGTTGTTCAAATCACCCCCAAAGCCATGCACCAGCACCAGCGGCGTTCCGCCTTCGCCCAGTTCGAACCAGCGCAACAGGCGGCCGCCCACGTCGGCTTTTTGCGGGGTTGGCCCTTGTGCCTGGTCGGCGCCACCTTCGGCGACGAATTCGGCCTGGAAGCGCTGCACCACGGCATCGATCTCGGCCTCGTCGGCTTCGCCTTCCACCACCACCGCCAGCAACGCGCCGACCGGCAGGGTTTCATCTGGCTGGGCCACCAGGCGGCGCAGTACACCGCTGAAGGGGGCTTCGACGCTGCTGCTGATCTTGTCGGTCTCGACGTCCAGCACTTCGTCGCCTTTGTTGATGGGGTCACCTTCCTGCTTGAGCCAGGTGTCCACCCGGCCCTCGGTCATCGACAGGCCCCACTTGGGCATGGTCAGCGTATGGATCTGGCTCATGCGGCGCTCCTTGCAGCTTCGATCACTTTGCGCACGGCGGCCTCGATCTTCGCCGCGTCGGGGATGTACAGGTCTTCCAGCGCATCGGAGAACGGCACCGGCGTGTGCGGCGCGGTGACCATCTCGATCGGGCCCTTGAGGGCGCCGAAGGCTTTCTGCGCCACCAGTGCGCTGATGTCGGTGGCCATGGAGCAGCGCGGGTTGGCTTCGTCGATCACCACCAGGCGGCCGGTTTTCTCGACACTCTCCAGGATGCTGTCTTCATCCAGCGGGCTGGTGGTGCGCAGGTCCAGCACTTCGCAGTCGATGCCTTGGCGGGCCAGGTTGTTGGCGGCTTCCAGCGCCACATGGACCATGCGCCCGTAGGTCACCAGGGTCACGTCGTCGCCGTCGCGCAGGAAGTTGGCTTCGCCGAACGGCACGCTGTAGACCTCTTCCGGCACCTCGCCCTGCAGGCTGTAGAGCAGCTTGTGCTCGCAGAAGATCACCGGGTCGTTGTCGCGTATCGCCTGGATCAACAAGCCCTTGGCATCGTATGGCGAGGACGGGCAGATCACCTTGAGGCCGGGGATGTGTGTCCACAGCGAGGTGAGCATCTGCGAGTGCTGGGCCGCAGCGCGCAGGCCAGCGCCGTACATGGTGCGCATCACCAGCGGGGTCACGGCCTTGCCGCCGAACATGTAGCGGAATTTGGCGGCCTGGTTGAGGATCTGGTCCAGGCAGCAGCCGGCGAAGTCGACGAACATCAGTTCGCACACCGGGCGCAGGCCTTGGGTTGCGGCACCCACGGCGGCGCCGACATAGCCGATTTCCGACAGCGGCGCGTCGAGCACCCGCCCAGGGAACTGGTGATACAGGCCCTTGGTCACGCCCAGCACGCCACCCCAGGCGTCCTCTTCACCGGGCGCACCGGCACCCCCAGCCACGTCTTCGCCAATGATGAACACGGTGCTGTCGCGGCGCATTTCCTGGGCCAAGGCTTCGTTGATGGCCTGCTGGTAGCTGATCTTTCTTGCCATGGTGATTCTCCTCTTGTTCTTGTAATCCGCGGCTCAGGGGTAGCTGACGTAGACGTCGCTGAGCAGGTCGGCGGGCTGTGGCTTGGGATCGGATTTGGCGCGGCGCACGGCGTCTTCGATCAGGTCTTCGACACGCGCGTCGATGGCGTCGAGTTGCTCGGCGCTGAGCAGGCCGGCACGGGTGGTCTTGTTGCGGAACTGCATCAGGCAATCACGGGACTCGCGCAGGTTCTTCACTTCATCCGGGGCGCGGTAGGTTTGCGCATCCCCTTCGAAGTGGCCGTAGTAGCGGCTGAGCTTGACCTCGATCAGCGAGGGGCCTTGCCCGGACCGGGCCCGCTCGATGGCAGCGCCTGCGGCTTCGTACACGGCAAAGAAGTCGAAGCCATCGATGGTCACGCCCGGCATGCCAAAGCCGGCAGCGCGGTCGGCAATGTGGTCGCAGGCCACCGACCAGTTCGACGCCGTGGCCTCGGCGTAGCCGTTGTTCTCGGCGACGAAGATGCACGGCAGGTTCATGATCGAGGCCATGTTCATGGCTTCGAACACGGCGCCTTCGTTGGAGGCACCGTCGCCGAAGAAGGCCACCGACACGTCATCGCGGCCCTTGAGCTTGGCGGCCAGCGCGGCGCCTGCAACCAATGGCGCACCGGCCCCGACGATGCCGTTGGCACCGAGCATGCCTTTTTCCAGGTCGGCAATGTGCATCGAGCCGCCCTTGCCGCCGCACACGCCGGTCTTCTTGCCGTAGATCTCGGCCATCATGCCGTACACGTCTACGCCCTTGGCGATGCAGTGGCCATGGCCGCGGTGGGTCGAGGCGATGCAGTCGCTGTCACGCAGGTGGGCCATGACGCCTGCGGCGGACGCTTCTTCGCCGGCATAGAGGTGGACGAAGCCGGGGATTTCGCCGGTGGCGAATTCCACGTGCAGACGTTCCTCGAAAGCGCGGATGGTGCGCATCACTTCATAGGCATGCAGTAGTTGTTCTGTACTGAGTTGATTGGACATCTTGTTGTTCTCCAGGGTTGTCTCAACACGCGGTTGCAGGGTGTAGCCGGTGGCCGCGCGGCACGGCCAGCAGGTGATGGCGGGCGGCGTGGGCCAGCACGGCCTCGACGTCCACGGTGAGCGGGCCTTGGTGGTCCAGGGTGATGGTGGGGGTGTCGTGCTCGGCGAATTCGATCTCGCGTTCGCCATCCAAGGCCAGGGTGCCGCTGCTTAGGCTCAGGCGTTGGGCGACGCCCGGCGTCAGCACGCCGCTGGCGGTGATGCCGCAGCCTTGCAGCAGGCCAGGCGCCAGGGGCGCGAGCAGGGCCTGCTCGGCGCCGGGGTTCAGGCGCACCCAGGCGCCGTGCGGGTCCTGGCGTGACACCGGGCACCACAAGCCGCACAGGGCCGACAGGCCGATGGCATGGGGTTCGGCGAAGCAGGCGAACACCTCGCTGAGGTCTTCGCTGCGGCTCAGGGCGCGGGCGCCAATGAAACGCTGGGGCGACACGGCGACTTCCACCAGTGCCCACTCGTCCAACTGCTGCTCGGGCACCTTCACCCGCAAGCGCTTGTTGCGGCGCAGGCCGATGCTGGCGGGCACGCGGCCGCTGGCGAGCAAGCCGCCCGCCAGGCCGGCGCTGGTGGCTTCGCGTAATTCCGGGAAGGCATTGTTGGTGCCGGTGGACAAGGTCAGCAGTGGGATGTCACCGGCTTCTGCTGCCACTGCCTTGTGGGTGCCGTCGCCGCCGAGCACCGCGATCATCGCCACGCCTTGGCCGACCATGCGTCGGGTGGCCAGGCGGGTATCGGCAACGGTCTGGGTCAATGGCAGGTCGAGCACCTCGATATTCGGCCAGTGCTGGTCGCGGGCAGCGGGGCCTTGGCTGGCCTTGAGCACGGCGGCGGCGATGCCGGTCATGTCGGTTGGCAGCAGCACCCGGCCGATGCCGGTGGCACCGAAGGCGGCCAGCAGCCGCTGGATCGCCGACGCCTTGTCGGTGCTCGAATAGAGCCCGGCACTGGCGGTCAGGCGGCGCAGGTCGCGGCCGGAGGCAGGGTTGGCAATGATCCCGACAGTCGTGGTGGGTTGCGGCATGGCGCACCTCGAATTCTTGTTTGTCAGGGACAGAGCAAGGGAGGTGCCAGCTTTGTTTCATCTGCCTGAAGTGGCTGTGCCAGAGCGGTCTGTGCGTAGGAAAGGGCGTGCGCCCAGCATGCCCGGCGAGACGCGGGGTGCCAGGCTGCGGCGGCTTTTGCCGAGACGCTGAGACGCTGCGTCTCAAGCGAGCCGGTATTCACACAGTGCTTGTCGGGGCATGCCCGGAAGCGCTTAATGGCCGCACAACGATAAAAACAGCAATGAGAACCGGAGGGCCTGAATGCTTGCCGCGAACTCCCGAGCCCATGTCGACTGCGTCAGCCGGGTGCTGAAAAACGCCGACCGCCTGCCACAGGCACCGGTGCCGCCGCTGATCCTCGACTCCTGGCGCCGCTCCATGCACCTGTATCGCCTCGACCCAGGCTCCCAGCAGGGCCCACGCATCCTTTCGCAAAGCCTGCTCAACGAATGCCGCGAACGTGCCGAGCTGTTTCTGCGCATCGCCGGCGACGCCGTGGCACGGCTGCATGAGCAGGTCCGCGGCGCCGACTATTGCGTGCTGCTCACCGATGCCCAGGGGCAGACTATCGATTACCGGGTTGAGTCCGCCATCCGCAATGACTGCCGCAAGGCCGGGTTGTACCTGGGCACCTGCTGGTCGGAAGGCGAGGAGGGTACCTGCGGGGTGGCGGCTGTGCTGACCAGCAAGGCGCCGGTCACGGTGCACAAGCGCGATCATTTTCGCGCCGCCTTCATCGGCCTGACCTGCACGGCGGCACCGGTATTCGATCCACTGGGCGAGCTGCTGGGCGTGGTGGATGTCTCGGCCTTGCAATCCCCGGACGACCGCCGCAGCCAGCACCTGATTCGGCAGTTGGTCGAGCAGACCGCGCGCGAGATAGAAAACGCCTTCTTCATGCACAGTGCCCAGGGCCATTGGGTGATGCGCGCGCATGGCACGCCGGGCTATGTCGAAAGCCAGCCCGACTACCTGCTGGCCTGGGATGCAGATGGCCGGCTGCAGGCAATCAACAGCCTGGCCCGGCAGCGCCTGGTGGAGCGCCTTGGCCGCTTGCCTGAGCATATCAGCGAGCTGTTCGACCTGGGCCAGCTGCGCTGCAGTAACGAGGCCTCGGCCCAACGCTTGCCAGGCTGGGGCGAACTGTATGGCCGCGTCAGCGCACCGCAACGGCGCCCGCGCCCGCAGCCTTTGCGCCAGGCACAGGACGCGCGCATCGAGCAGCACCTGCGCCTGGCCACGCGGGTCAAGGACTGTAGCCTGGCGGTGCTGGTGCAAGGCGAAACGGGCTCGGGCAAAGAGGTTTTCGCCCGCCAGTTGCACCGGCAAAGCCAGCGGCGCGAGGGGCCTTTCGTCACGCTGAACTGTGCGGCCATCCCTGAGAGCCTGATCGAGAGCGAGCTGTTCGGCTATGTAGCCGGGGCCTTCACCGGCGCCTCGAGCAAAGGTATGCAAGGGCTTTTACAGCAAGCTGATGGCGGCACCCTGTTTCTCGACGAAATCGGCGACATGCCACTGAACCTGCAAACCCGGCTGCTGCGCGTGCTGGCGGAGGGCGAAGTGGCGCCCTTGGGCGCGGCGCGGCGTGAGCGGGTGGACATCCAGGTGATCTGTGCGACACACCGAGACCTGGCGGCAATGGTGGCGGATGGGCGTTTTCGTGAGGACCTGTACTTCCGCCTGGCCAACGCCCGGTTCGCGCTGCCGCCGTTGCGTGAGCGTGAGGATCGGCTGGGTTTGATTCATCAACTGTTAGCCGAAGAAGCCGAAGCGTGCGGGGTAGAGGTGGTGTTGGCGGACGATGCATTGCAGGCGCTGCTGCTTTACCGTTGGCCGGGGAACCTGCGCCAACTGCGGCAGGTGTTGCGTTATGCCTGTGCGGTGAGTGAGGGCGGGTGGGTGCGGCTTGAGGATTTGCCGCAGGAGGTACGCGGCGATGCGGTTGCTTCTACTGAAACGGAGGCCTCCAGCCCGGCGCGGCAGTTGTTGCTGGATGCGCTGATCCGGCACCGCTGGAAGCCGGCTGATGCGGCGCGGGCGTTGGGGATATCGCGGGCGACGCTGTATCGGCGGGTGCATGAGCACCGGATCGAGATGCCTAGAATGAAAGGGTGATGGGTTCGTCTCAGGATTTTCAGCGCCTGTGAGGCCGAGCGCCGCCCGCGCGGCGCTTCGCAGCACAAGGCTGCTCCTACATCTGTTTCGGGCCAATATTCCTGTGGCATCGGCGCGCGGTCCCTTGGCGCCTGACACGATATCGAGTCGAACCAACGAGGCGGTCGCGCGCCAATATCACAGGCCTCACTGGCCCGAAACAGATGTAGGAGCAGCCTTGTGCTGCGAAGCGCCGCGCGGGCGGCGCTCGATCTCACCGGCAACACCCCCCCTCAAGGCATGCACCTGCCAGCACCACCTATCCCTAAAGCCCATAAAAAAACCCCGGAACAGGTCCGGGGTTTTGGTACATCACACTACGCGATCACTCCTGGCTGGCCAGTTTGTGCTCGAGGTAGTGAATGTTGACGCCGCCTTTGCAGAAACCTTCATCACGCACCAGGTCGCGGTGCAGTGGGATGTTGGTCTTGATGCCGTCGACGACGATCTCGTCCAGAGCATTGCGCATGCGCGCCATGGCTTCTTCGCGGTCCTTGCCGTAGGTGATCAGCTTGCCGATCAGCGAGTCGTAGTTCGGCGGAACCGAATAACCGCTGTACAGGTGCGAATCGACGCGAACGCCGTTGCCACCTGGGGCGTGGAAGTGCTTGACCTTGCCTGGGCTCGGGATGAACTTCTTCGGGTCTTCAGCGTTGATCCGGCACTCCAGCGAGTGACCACGAATCACCACGTCTTCCTGGCGGAACGACAGCTTGTTGCCAGCGGCGATGCTCAGCATCTCCTTGACGATGTCGATGCCAGTGACCATTTCCGACACCGGATGCTCAACCTGTACGCGGGTGTTCATCTCGATGAAGTAGAAGCTGCCGTTCTCGTACAGGAACTCGAAAGTACCTGCACCGCGGTAGCCGATTTCGATGCACGCATCGACGCAACGCTTGAAGACTTCCTGACGGGCCTTCTCGTCGATGCCCGGTGCTGGCGCTTCTTCCAGAACCTTCTGGTGACGGCGCTGCAGCGAGCAGTCACGGTCGCCCAGGTGGATGGCGTTGCCTTGGCCGTCGGACAGTACCTGAACTTCCACGTGGCGTGGGTTGGTCAGGAACTTCTCCAGGTAGACCATCGGGTTGCCGAACGCAGCACCGGCTTCGGTACGGGTCAGCTTGGCCGAGGAGATCAGGTCCTCTTCCTTGTGCACCACGCGCATGCCGCGACCACCACCGCCACCGGCGGCCTTGATGATCACCGGGTAGCCGACGTCACGGGCGATCGCCAGGGCGACTTCTTCGTCTTCCGGCAGCGGGCCGTCAGAGCCTGGTACGGTCGGTACGCCGGACTTGATCATCGCGTCCTTGGCCGAAACCTTGTCGCCCATCAGGCGAATGGTGTCGGCTTTCGGGCCGATGAAGGCGAAACCGGATTTCTCAACCTGCTCGGCAAAGTCGGCGTTTTCGGCCAGGAAGCCGTAGCCCGGGTGGATCGCGGTGGCGCCAGTCACTTCGGCGGCAGCGATGATCGCCGGGATGTGCAGGTACGAATCCTTGGATGGCGCGGGACCGATGCAGACCGACTCGTCTGCCAGGCCCAGGTGCATCAGTTCGCGGTCAGCCGTGGAGTGCACGGCGACGGTCTTGATGCCCAGCTCTTTGCAGGCACGCAGGATCCGCAGGGCAATTTCCCCGCGGTTGGCGATCAGGACTTTTTCGAGCTTCGCAGACATCGTTGGCTCTCCGCGGTTCAAACGATGGTGAACAGCGGCTGGTCGAACTCAACCGGCTGGCCGTCTTCTACCAGGATGGCGTCGATGACACCGCCGATCTCGGCTTCGATGTGGTTCATCATCTTCATCGCTTCGACGATGCACAGGGTGTCGCCTTTTTTCACCGACTGGCCAACTTCAGCGAAGTTAGGCGAGGTCGGCGATGGCTTGCGGTAGAAGGTACCGACCATTGGCGAGCGAACCACGGTGCCTTTCAGCGCCGGGGCAGCAGCTTCGGCGACAGGGGCAGCGGCAGCGGCAGCCGGGGCAGCTACAGGGGCAGCAGCCATTGGGGCGGGTGCGTAGAACTGCTGGGCAGCTGGGGTCTTGCTGTGACGGCTGATACGGACCGACTCTTCGCCTTCCTTGATCTCCAGTTCGTCGATGCCAGACTCTTCCAGCAGTTCGATCAGTTTCTTGACTTTACGGATATCCATTAATCATCAACTCCCAAAGGTTCGGTCAGGGGGCGTAATTGAAAACGTGTCTAAAACGTTTCTCTCAAACCCCGGCCCACTTAGGCCAGGGTCTCTGTCATCAGGGCTGTGCGTTGGCAGCCAGTTGTTCCAGCGCGGACTCCAGGGCCAGGCGATAACCGCTGGCGCCCAGGCCGCAAATCACCCCTACGGCCACATCGGAAAAGTAGGAGTGGTGACGGAACGGTTCGCGTTTGTGCACGTTGGACAGGTGCACTTCGATGAATGGGATGCTCACCGCAAGCAATGCGTCACGTAATGCGACACTTGTGTGGGTGAAAGCAGCCGGATTGATCAGGATGAAGTCCACACCCTCGTTGCGTGCGGCGTGAATGCGGTCGATCAGTTCGTATTCGGCATTGCTCTGCAGGTACTGCAGATGGTGGCCCGCGGCGCGGGCACGTTGCTCCAGGTCCTGGTTGATCTGGGCCAGGGTCACGGCGCCGTAGTGGCCCGGCTCGCGGGTCCCGAGCAGGTTGAGGTTGGGGCCGTGAAGCACCAGTAGCGTAGCCATCTGCGGATTCCTTGGATTTGTAGGGCAATTCGACACAGCGCGGCGAGTGTGCCGTAAAGCGACGGCAAGTGTCCAGTTCCCGGCAATAGCCAGCACGATGTCCGAGATTCGCGCGAAGTATGTGACCGGATAATTAAATCTGGTCACTGTCTCGAGGATTTTTCGCAGCTCGCCGGAAGTTATAGACCGAGTTTGCCGCGCACGCGCGTCAGAACCTCGGCGAAATCGCCGGCGTTTATCTCGCCTATGACCCGATCAGCGGTCATTTCGCTGCCGTTCGCCGCAAAGAACAGCAGCGCAGGCGGGCCGAACAGCTGGTAGCGGTCGAGCAGCGTACGTTGCTCGGCGTTGCTCTCGGTGATGTCGAAACGCAGCAATTTGAAGGCGCTCAGTTGCGATTGCACCTGCGGCGCAGTGAGTACGTCGTGCTCGATCACCTTGCAGCTGATGCACCAGTCGGCGTACCAGTCCAGCAACACCGGCTGGCCCGCGGCCTTGGCCTGGGCCAGTGCCGCGTCGAGCGCGGCGGGGGTGGTGAGGGTCTGCCAGGCATCGGCCTTGACGGCCGGGCTGGCGCTGCCCGTGGCCACTGCGGGGGCAGGCAAGGGGCGCAGGGGGTCGCCCTGGCCGTTCAGTGCCCCGTACCAGCAGGCCAGGGCGTAGACCAGCAACGCCAGGCCGAGCAATTGCGCCAGGCGTTGGCGCGGGGTTTTGATGACGAATTCCAGGGCACCGAGGAACAGCGCCACGCCGGCAGCCAGGAAGCCGACCAGCAGCAACGTCACCTGGCCAGGCAGCACGCGGCTGAGCAAGCCGATGGCCAGCCCCAACAACAGCACACCAATGGCGTTTTTCACCGTGTTCAGCCAAGGGCCGCTCTTCGGCAACCAGGCTGCGCCACCGGTAGCCACCAGCAGCAATGGCGCACCCATGCCCAGGCCGAGAGCGAACAGTTTCAGTGCACCCCCCAGGGCATCGCCGCTGGCGCTGATATAAAGCAGGGCACCGGCCAGTGGCGCCGACACGCAGGGCGACACCAGCAAACTGGAAAGCACGCCCAGCACTGCCGCGCCGACTAGCGAGCCACCTTTGGTGCGGTGGGCGAGCGAGTCCAGGCGATTGTTCAAGGCCTGCGGCAGCTTCAATTCGAACAGGCCGAACATGGCCAGGGCGAACACCACGAAGAACAACGCGAAAGGCACCAGCACCCAGGCCGACTGCAGCCGTGCCTGCAGGTTCAAGCCCGCGCCGAACAGGCCCATCAGCGCGCCCAGCACGGCGAAGCTGGCGGCCATCGATACCACGTAAGCAAGCGACAGCGCGAGGCCGCGCAAGCCGTTTGCCTGGCCACGCAGCACCACGCCCGAGAGGATGGGCAGCATCGGCAGCACGCAAGGGGTGAAGGTCAGGCCGACGCCGGCGAGGAAGAACAGCAACAGGGATTTCCAGCTCCAGGCCTGTTCACCTGTGGCCGGTGCCGCGCTGGGGATGCCACCTTCGCCATCGATGCTCAGGCGCGCGGTTTCCGGGGGGTAGCACAGGCCCTTGTCGGCGCAGCCCTGGTAGCCCACCAGCAGGGTGAACGCGCGAGGGTCGGTGCGGGGCAGTTCGATGTCGAGCACGCCGTGGTACACCTCGACGTCACCGAAGAACTCATCGTGCTTGGCTTCGCCTTTGGGGATGTTGGGCGTGCCCACGGCCACGTCGGCCGGCTCTGTGCGGAAATTGAAGCGGTGGCGGTAGAGGTAGTAGCCGTCGGTGGCGACGAAACGCAGCTTGATGCTCTGGGCATCGGCCTGGATCAGGCTGAGCTTGAACGCTTCGTGCACGGGCAGGAAATCGGCAGCGTTGGACAGCGAAGCGGCGCCGAGGGTGGCGCTGGGGCGGTTGTCGAGCAGGCCCGTGGCGAAGGCAGGGCTGGCCAGCAGCAGGAACAGCAGGAGAAACAGGCGGCGCATGGCGGACTCGCGAGGTGGAACGTGCTGGGCATGATAGCGGAGTTGGTAGGGGTTGGGGCCAGTGGTGCTCGTCAGGCAATTTTTGGCGCCTGTGAGATCGAGCGCCGCCCGCGCGGCGCATCGCGAGCAACGCTCGCTCCTACGTTTGTTTTCGGCCAATAACG
>NZ_JBYBHH010000018.1:0-139679 GCF_059025405.1 Pseudomonas sp. 5.2 | reverse complement strand
CATTTCGCAAAACCCCTATCTGCGCGAGCAGGTAGGGGTTTTGTCTTTCTGCCGTTTATAACCGCAGATCCGCTGTCTCCAGGCAAAGATGTTTTGTCCGTCCTGTACCTCTTCAAACGCGCTCAAGGGTGCGACAATTAATCCTGTTCGCGCACGTGACTTTGCCCTGCCTAACCTGCGTCAAGACTTAGGTTCGGGGCACCCTCGCGCCCGAATAGAGCGATGCCAGCGTGCCGTGCTGCGCATTTATGGACTTTCACCGTCCTATCACTTGAGGTAGAGAGCAAGATGGCTAAGGCCGCCGATGTCGTTGTGCAATGCCTGGAAAACGAAGGTGTCGAGTATGTGTTCGGCATCCCTGGTGAGGAAAACCTCGACCTGCTGGAATCCCTGCGCAAGTCGAAGATCAAACTGGTCCTGACCCGCCACGAACAATCTGCGGGCTTCATGGCCGCCACCTATGGCCGCCTGACCGGCAAGACCGGCGTCAGCCTGTCGACCCTCGGCCCTGGCGCGACCAACCTGGTCACCGCCAGTGCATACGCCTACCTCGGCGGTATGCCGATGATGATGATCACCGGCCAAAAGCCGATCAAGAAGTCCAAACAGGGCCGCTTCCAGATCATCGATGTGTGCGGCATGATGGCCCCCATCACCAAGTACACCCATCAGTTCGCCTCGGCCGACAACATTCCTTCGCGCATGCGTGAAGCGTTCCGTCTGGCTGAAGAAGAAAAACCAGGCGCCGTGCACCTGGAACTGCCGGAAGACATCGCTGCCGAGCAGACCGATGCCATGCCGATCCCGCGCAGCCTGCACCGCCGCCCGCTGGCCGAGCACGTGGCCATCGAAGCCGCCATCGAAAAACTGCGCACCGCACGCAGCCCGATCCTGGTGATCGGTGCCGGCGCCAACCGCAAGATGACCGCCAAGGTCCTCAAGCAGCTGATCGACAAGACCGGCATTCCGTTTGTCACCACCCAGTTGGGCAAGGGTGTGGTCGACGAGCGCAGCCCGCGCTTCCTGGGCAACGCCGCGCTGTCGTCCGGTGACTTCGTCCACCGCGCAATCGAAGCGGCCGACCTGATCATCAACATCGGCCACGATGTGATCGAGAAGCCGCCGTTCTTCATGGTCCGTGGCGGCACCGAAGTCATCCACATCAGCTTCCGCTCCGCCGAAGTCGATGCCGTGTACTTCCCACAGGTCGAAGTGATCGGCGACATCGCCAACGCCGTCTGGCAGATCGCTGAAGGCCTGGGCGACACCTCGCACTGGGACTTCACCCGCCTCATGACCATCCGTGAAGCCAACGAAGCGCAAATCGCCGAAGGTGCCGACGACGACCGCTTCCCGGTCTACCCGCAGCGCCTGGTCGCCGACATCCGTCGTGTGCTGCCGTCTGAAGGCATCGTTGCCCTCGACAACGGCATCTACAAGATCTGGTTCGCCCGTAACTACAAGGCCCACAAGCCGAACACCGTGCTGCTCGACAACGCCCTGGCGACCATGGGCGCCGGCCTGCCGTCGGCGATGGCAGCGCACCTGGTGTACCCGGACCGCCCGGTAATCTCGGTATGTGGCGACGGCGGCTTCATGATGAACAGCCAAGAGCTGGAAACCGCAGTCCGTCTGGGCATGCACGTCACCGTGGTGATCTTGCGTGATGACGGCTACGGCATGATCCGCTGGAAGCAGGCCAACATGGGCTTCACCGATTTCGGCCTGGACTACGGCAACCCGGACTTCGTCAAATACGCCGAAGCCTACGGTGCCAATGGCCACCGTGTGGAAAGCGCCGAAGGCTTGCTGCCGCTGCTCGAGCACTGCATCAAGACCCCTGGCGTACACGTGATCGACTGCCCGGTCGACTACAGCGAGAACGACCGCATCCTCAACAGCGAGCTGCGTGAGCGCGCGCTGGCGGTATAAGGCTTAACGGCCTGTTCGCGGGGCAAGCCCGCTCCCACAAGTACTGCACAGTTCCTGAGGGCTGTGCTTACCTTGGGAGTAGGCACGCCCCCGCGAATGCTTTGCGCCAGACACCAAGTGGTATTAATTTAACACCGCGCCTGTCACTCTACGATTCTCCATTCTCAGGTTCCCCAACCCTTGGCGAACACGAGAACATGACGATCGGATCGACTCACAACCACCCCGCACACTTGGCCATTGAGCCGTCATCCCCAGCCCAGCCATGGGCTGCACGTTACCCCAATCCACCCGATCTCTGTTTTGATTACCGCCGGTTGCTCGAGCAAGCGGGAGGTATAGCCCGTGCTACTCAGCCGCATCACCGAATATGCATTATCGGTGCTGGTGTAACGGGTTTGACCGCCGCACGGGAGCTGTTGCGTTGCGGTTTTACCCATATCACCCTGATTGAGCAATCGAAGCGTGTGGGCGGGCGTCATTTGACTGTGGTGAACACGCTTGGGGATCACAAGCACCCCACCACCCCATTACCCGCATTATCAAGTGCGGTAATCAGGGCGTCGGCAATCAATATGTAGGACCCTTCCCTCAATAATTCTTCCTTTTCCCTACGATCTTGTGGGAGCGTCCTGACTGTCGCTCCCAGGCTCAACCCCGCTTTACTGGCGCCCTTCCACAACAAACATAAAAGGAAGCCGCCATGTCTGAACACTGCACCCCTGTCAGCCCCGTGCGCATCGCAGTCATCCAGTATGACCCTCAAGTGGGGGTCGAGCACGGTGATAGCAATGTGAGCAGGGGCCTGGCATTGGCCCGGCGCGCTGTGCGCGAAGGTGCCAACCTGATTGTGCTGCCAGAGCTTGCCAACTCCGGTTATACGTTCCACTCGCGGGCAGAAGCCTATGCCCATGCGCAAACCCTGCACGACGGGCGCAGTGTCCAAGCCTGGGCGGACTTTGCGCGGGATCATCACATCTATCTGGCGGCGGGGTTCGCCGAACGGGATGGGATGAAGCTGTATGACAGCGCCGTACTTTTCGGCCCCGAGGGAATGCTTGGGCACTACCGCAAAGCGCACCTATGGAACCAGGAGAAGCTGTGGTTCACGCCCGGTAACCTCGGCTTCCCGGTGTTCGAAACCCCCATTGGGCGTATCGGCCTGCTGATCTGCTGGGATATCTGGTTCCCCGAAGTCCCCCGCCTGATGGCTGCACAAGGCGCCGACATCCTCTGCAGCCTCAACAACTGGGTGTGGACGCCGCCGCCGCTGTTCGATGAGGCCGGGCGCTGCATGGCTTCTTACCTGACCATGACCGCAGCGCACGTCAACAACGTCTATATCGCCGCTGCCAACCGAATTGGCAGCGAGCGTGGCGGTCGTTTTCTGGGCTGTTCGCTGATTGCCGGCACCAACGGCTGGCCGATCGGAGAAGTGGCAAGCGCGGAAGAGGAAAGCATCCTCTATGCCGATGTAGACCTCAGTGCGGCTCGGTCTGCGCCGATCTGGAACAGCCTCAATGATCTGCCGCGAGATCGGCGTACCGATCTTTATGACCACACCCTCGGTTATCGCCTGCATGCCCCGATGCCGCGCTGAGGAGGCAGAACATGAACGAGATAAGCATCCCGAACAGGCAAAGGCCACCGCTGGTGATATTGGCCTGCCTGACCGTATTGCTGATAGTTAGCCTGGTTTTCGGCCAATGGCCGGACTACGCACAGCTCACCGCCACACTTGATCAACCCTTGAGCCGTTTGCGCTGGATAGTCGGCGACATCAGCGAAGTCGCTTTCTACAAGCACGAGTTGCCGGCTTTGGGCCTGCTGCTGGGGGCCTGTCTGGCGCATTGGGCCGGTCTTCGTGGCTACCGCTGGCAAGGTTTTGCCATTTGTTATGGCACTGGGCTGTGGCCGTGGGTGTTCACCAGCTCGCTGCTCGGCCTGTTGCTCAGCCACGTCTTGTGGGGGTGGACGCTGGCTGGGGGAGGGTGGCAACCGACCTTCGTTGCTTTCGTGTCGCTGCCGGCTGCCATGGTATTGCTGTTTGGCGGAGGCTGGCAGGTGACGATTACCGGGGCGCTACTCGGTGCGCTGCTGGTAACGCCTGCCAGCCTGCTCCTGGTCAATTACCTGTGCATTCCTTTGCAGTTGCCGGTGGTCATCGGCAACGTTGGCGGCATGGCCGTGGCGAGCGTAGTGGCTTTCCTGCTGTGCAAGCGTTTCCCGTCATGGGTGCACCAAGGCAAAAGGCCCGCGGGGTTGCAGCCCGTCACCCGTCAACCTGATTACGGTGTGGTCTGGACCTTTCGACGTGTGTTGGCTGACTTCAGTGAAGCGCCATTTTTCGGCAATGAGCTTGCCAGCCTCGGGTTGTTGCTGGGCCTGCTGTTGGCCTACGTGATTGCGCCTGCCGCACCAGCCTACGGTTCGCAACTGGTCGTGCAGATGGTGGCAGGCCAGGCGCTGGCGTCATTGGTGGGGGTGCTGGTGTGGCGTCGTCAATGGCAGGCGCGTGGCTGGTACCCCACTTACATTCCCATTGTGTCGATCGTTCCGGCTGCCGTGCTGATTCACGGTGGTGACTGGCAGGTTGTGGTAGCCAGCGCGGTACTGGGTGCGCTGGTAGCGCCGCCATTGGCGGTGGCCATCAGTGGCCGGTTGCCAAGCTATATGCATGGCTACATCGGCAATGTCTTGTCCATGGCCTTCAGTACATTGGCGATCGTGCCGCTGGTGGGGCTGATAGGAGGTGGGGCATGACTGAGTCTCCACAGTTGCCTCGGCTGTCGATCGCCAGCCTGGGCGGCACCGTCAGCATGCAGGTCGATACGGTTGACGGTGGTGTAACGCCAACGCTCGATTGTGAGAAGCAACTGTCCTTGCTGCCAGCGCTCAGGCAAATGGCGCACCTCGAAGTGGCGACGCTGGGCATGCTGCCCAGCGCCTCGCTCGGGTTTGTGACGCTGCTTGAAGTACTGGCGTGGGCGCGTGGTCAGATAGCGCGCGGTGCGCAGGCCGTGATGCTCACCCAAGGGACCGATACGCTAGAGGAGACGGCTTACTTCTTCGACCTGCTCTGGCCATTCGATGCCCCCTTGGTGCTGACCGGTGCCATGCGTTCGGCCAGCCAACCGGGCTGTGACGGGCCGGCCAATCTACTGGCGGCCGCGCAAGTGGCGTTAGCCCAGGCCAGTCAGGGGCGTGGCGTGCTGGTTGTGATCAACGACCAGATCCACAGCGCCGCGAAGGTTCGTAAGGTCGCCAGCCTGGCGATGTCCGCTTTCGAGTCACCAGGCAGTGGCCCCGTGGGCGAAGTGGTCGAAGGTGTTGCGCGCTATCACCTCCAGCCTTCACCACGGGAGGTACTGCCACTGCCGCATCGTCTGGATCATCGCGTTGCCCTGTTGGAGGCCTGCCTGGATGCGGACACTGCCCTGTTGCAGGCCTTGCCGGCGCTGGGTTACGAGGGGCTGGTGATTGCGGGGTTTGGTGCCGGGCACGTCTCGGGCGCCTGGTCCGAGATGCTGGGCCAACTCACGCCCGGCTTGCCAGTGATCATGGCTACCCGCACAGGCAGGGGGCCTACGGCGCTGGCGACCTATGGGTTTGTCGGCGGCGAGATCGACCTGCAGAAAAAAGGGCTGCACATGGCTGGGCAACTTTGCCCGCGCAAGTGTCGAGTCCTGCTCTGGCTGCTGATCGGGTCAGGCAGGCAGGCCCTGCTGCCCACGTGGTTGCCACGCTAGCGAAACTGCCCGCAGCCTCGTCGCTGCGGGCAGCCTTCTGGTGCGTGCTGTGCTAGGGTGCGTGCACTTTTGCTTTTCAGGACAACCCCCATGCTCCCCGCGCTCAGCGAAAAAGAACTCGACCGCCTCGAAGACCTGCTGATCACCTACGGCAACGATTATTCGGTACTCAACCTGGCCGAGCTCAATGGCTTTTTTACCGCCCTGGCCAGTTCCCCGATCACCGTCCACCCCGAACAATGGTTGCCAGCCGTGGCGGGTGGCAAAGTGCCGAAATTCAAGAAGCCCGCGCATGAAGAGGCGTACACGGCGTTGATGTTGCGTTACGCCAGCCAAGTGGCGGACGAACTGGGTGACAACATCGATCAGTTCGAACCACTGTTCGAGGAAAATGAAACCGACGATGGCGCTGTGATCATCATGGAAGAGTGGTGCTTCGGCTATATGCGCGGTACCCAGGTCGCCAGCTGGGATGCGTTGCCGCCGGAGCAGGATCAACTGCTCAAGGCCATTTCCCTGCATGGGCTGGAGGACAACTTCGAGTTGCTCGATCAAATGCGTGAAGAGGACATTCAAGCCTGTGTGCCTCAGGTGATCGAGGCGGCACGCCAGTTGTTCAAGTTCCATAATCAGCGGCACTGAGCCGAAGATGCAGCCTATGCACTCCACTGTAAAAGCGGCCTAGCGCCGCTTCTACAAGCATTATTCCGCCAGGCGAAATTATGGTTTCCCCCCAGCACTGATTCTGCTGCCAGTCGAATCGGTCCAACATGGCCTCCACCAGCCCATTCCGGCGCTGACCAGGAGCCAAGCCCATGTCGACCGCGATCAAACTCTACAACTTCCCCAAGTCTGGCCACGCGCACCGTATCGAGCTGATGCTCTCGTTGCTGAAGCTGCCGACCGAGCTGGTTTTCGTCGACCTGGCCAAAGGTGAGCACAAGCAGCCTGCGTTCCTTGCCCTCAACCCGTTCGGCCAGGTGCCGGTCATCGACGACAACGGCACCGTCATCGCCGACTCCAACGCCATCCTGGTCTACCTGGCCAAGAAATACGACAACGGCACCTGGTTGCCCGAGGAGCCCGAAGCCGCAGCGCGCGTGCAACGCTGGCTGTCGGTCGCCGCAGGCCCATTGGCCTTTGGCCCGGCTGCCGCTCGCCTGGTGACCGTGTTCGGCGCCGCGTTCAACACCGATGAAGTCATCGGCCGTGCCCACACCCTGCTCAAGGTGATCGACGCCGAACTGGCCAAGGCCCCCTTCCTGACAGGCAGTGAGCCCACCATCGCCGACGTTGCCAACTACTCCTACATCGCCCACGCACCAGAGGGCAATGTCTCGCTGGAGCCGTACGCCAACGTGCGCAGCTGGCTGGCACGGATCGAGGCGCTGCCAGGTTTCGTGCCGATGCCGCGTACCGCCACGGGCCTGCAAGCCGGCGATTGAGCTCAACCCCCCTTCGAGGAATGCCACCATGCACCAGCTTCCAGGCCATCGCGCGTCACCTTGGCACAGCGGTGAGAAGATCCTGCAGGAAAAGGTCGGTGTGTCGGAGCGCATGGAGGTGTTCGGGCAGAAGGTTATTCGCGACTTCATGCCAGACCAGCATCGCGCGTTCTATCAGCAGTTGCCGTTCATGGTGGCGGGCAGTGTGGATGCCCACGGCAGGCCGTGGGCGACCTTCCTCGAAGGCCCGCAAGGCTTCGTCAGCTCGCCCGACCCACGCCAGTTGCTGATCAACGTGGACCTGAAAGCGGATGACCCCGCCACACCAGGGCTGGCGAGCGGGCAGGCAATCGGGCTGCTGGGCATCGAGTTGCATACGCGCCGGCGCAACCGAATCAACGGCCTGATCGGCCAGGCACGTAACGGGCAACTGGAAGTGACGGTGGAGCAGTCGTTCGGCAACTGCCCTCAGTACATCCAGCTGCGCGAGTACACGCGTAGCGATGAGCCGGCAAAAGGGCGCGTCGATGCCACTGCACTGGATGCCCGCGCGGTTGCCATGATCGAAGCGGCCGATACCTTTTTTGTCGCAAGCTACGTCGCGCAAGACGATGGCCCGCGTTCGGTCGATGTGTCCCACCGCGGCGGTCGGCCTGGGTTCGTCAAGGTCGAGGGCAACCGCCTGACCATTCCCGACTACGCCGGTAATTTGCACTTCAATACGCTGGGCAACCTGTTGGTGAACCCGGTGGCAGGGTTGCTGTTCATCGACTTCGCCACCGGCAATGTACTGCAGCTTTGCGGGCATGCCGAAGTGGTACTGGAGAGCCCTGCCATCAATGCGTTCGAGGGCGCCGAGCGGCTGTGGACGCTGGACGTCGAGCACGTGGTATGGCGCCCGGCAGCCGTGTCGCTGCGCTGGGCCTTTAAAGAATACGCGCCGACCAGCCTGATGACCGGTACCTGGGCCGAGGCCGGCGAACGCCTGCAACAGCGTGAACGTCAGCGTCAATGGCAGGCGTGGCGGGTGGTGCGCCTAGAGCAGGAGAGCCGTGATATTCGCTCGTTCTACCTGGCGGCAGATGCACCCGTGCAGTTTGCGCCAGGGCAGCATATTCCTGTGCGTATCGCGCTGGGCAGCGATGCCCCGCTGATTCGTACCTACAGCGTTTCCAGCGCCCCGTCGGACGGTTACCTGCGCATCAGCGTCAAGGCCCAGGGCCCGGTATCGCGCTATCTGCATGAGCGCATTGCGGTAGGGGACCTGCTCGATGTGCGCCTGCCCATGGGCAGTTTTACCCTGGATGAGCAAAGCGCACGGCCGATTGTACTGATTGGCGCGGGTGTGGGTATCACGCCATTGATCGCCATGCTGCGAGCACAATTGGCCCGGCGTCAGGCGCGGCCTATTCACCTGTTTCACGGTGCGCGAAGCCTGGCGGACTTGCCCTTCCAGCAAGAACTGGCGGCGCTGCGCCAGCAAGCGGGCGAATGGTTGCGTGTACACCGTTGCCTGAGCCAGCCTGAGGCCGAGGCGGTCAGGGGGCGCGACTACGAGCATGCTGGCCGGCTGGGCATTGAGCAGGTGAAAGCCCAGCTGGCGCTGGATGACTACGATTTCTATGTGTGTGGCCCAGCGAGTTTTACCCAGGACCTGTACGAAGGGCTGCGTGCCGTGCATGTACCCGACGCACGTATCCATGCCGAAGCCTTTGGGCCATCGACGCTCAGGCGGCACACCGACGACGACCAGCCGGTGCTGCAGCAGCCCCCGGCTGCCAGCGAAGCGGTGCCGGTGTATTTCGCCAGCTCGGCCAAGGAGGCACGCTGGGCGCCGGGCAGCGGTACCTTGCTGGAACTTGCCGAGGCGCGTGGGTTGTCGCCGGATTTCAGCTGTCGGGGTGGTTCATGCGGCACCTGCAAGACCAAGGTGGTGAGTGGGCAGGTGCATTACCCGAACCCGCCTGCCGAGATGCCGGAAAGCGGTACGGCGCTGATCTGCTGTGCCGTGCCGGCTAAAGTGGAGGAGGGCGCGCAGGCCTTGGTGCTGGAACTGTAGTGCTGTCTGTTGTGGCCGCTCACAGGGCAGCGAAAAAACCGCAGATAATCGATAATCCACACCCCCCGACATCCCAGGAGCCGGCATGGATCAGATTCACCTGATGAAGGTGTTCGTAGCAGTCGGCGAGCTGGAAAGCTTCGCCGCTGCCGCCCGCCGGTTGGACATCTCGCCCGCCGCGGTAACCCGTGCTGTCAGTGCCCTGGAGGACCAGTTGGGGGTCAAACTGCTGCTGCGCACCACCCGCAGCGTGCGCCTGACCGAAGCGGGTGGCCGCTACCTGGAGGACACCCGGCATATTCTCGCCAGCATCCACGAGGCCAATGAAGCCGCGGCCGGCATCAACGCCACGCCCAAGGGTGACTTGGCCGTTACCGCGCCGATCCTGTTCGGCAAGAAGTTCGTCATGCCGTGCATCGTTCGTTACCTGCAGCAATACCCCGAGGTCGACGTGTCTGCGTACTTCCTCGACCGGGTGGTGAACATGGTCGAGGAGGGCATGGACGTGGCTGTGCGCATCGGCCCGCTGCCAGACTCCGGCCTGAAGGCGCTGCGGGTGGGCAGGGTGCGGCGCATGCTCTGCGCCTCGCCGGACTACCTGGCGCGCCACGGCGTGCCGCAACACCCATCGGACTTGCCAGGCCATGCGGTGATCGGCACCACCAACTTGTCGCCCCGGGCCGGTTGGCGCTTCGGCGTGACGGATGAGCCGACCCTGGTCCGCATGAAGCCGCGGTTGACCGTGACCAGCAATGATGGGGCGATTGCCGCAGCCAGTGGCGGGCTGGGGATCGCACGGTTGCTGTCGTATCAAGTGGCGGACGAGATAGCGAACGGGCAGTTGCAGGTCATTCTGGCCGAGTACGAAGAAGCCCCCTGGCCGATTCATGTGCTGCACCGGGAGAGCAAGTACGGGTCCGCCAAAGTCAGGACCTTCATCGACATGCTAGCCCATGCGCTTCGAGCCCAAGGGCTGGATTGAGGTCGTACAACCCCCTGCAATAGCACCCCTGAAGATACACATCCGTTAACAATTTATGTTGTACGACGACCTACGACATGGCAATCTTTCGCCTGAAACAAATTGTCTCAATTAGCGCTGCCAGCGTTGAGGCACTCACCCGCACCTCTAAAAATAAGATTCAGGTGAACCATGAAGATGAAAGGCATCCGTTGGTGGATGGTCAGCCTCGTCACGGCTGGGCTCGTCGTCAACTACCTCGCCCGCAATACCCTCTCGGTGGCTGCCCCCACCTTGATGACCGACCTCTCCATCACGACCGAGCAATACGCCAAGATCGTCGCCGCCTGGCAGGTGTGCTACGCCCTTATGCAGCCGATCGCCGGCTGGTTTATCGACTTCATCGGGACCAAGCTCGGTTTTGCCGTGTTCGCCATGGCCTGGTCAGTGGCGTGTGCTGGCGCAGCTTTGGCCACGGGCTGGCAAAGCATGGCCTTCATGCGCGGCCTGCTGGGCATGACCGAAGCAGCCGGCTTGCCTGCCGGGGTCAAGGCCACCACCGAATGGTTCCCGGCCAAAGAGCGGTCGGTGGCGATCGGCTGGTTCAACATCGGCTCTTCGCTGGGTGCGTTGCTGGCGCCGCCTCTGGTGGTGTGGGCGATCCTGCACAGCGGCTGGCAACTGGCCTTTGTGATGGTCGGGGTGTCCGGCATCGTCTGGACGGTTTTGTGGATGCTGTTCTACAAACACCCTCGCGATCAGAAGCGTTTGAGCAGCGAAGAGCGTGACTACATCCTGTCTGGCCAGGAAGCGCACTTCAAGGAAGAGAAGCGCGAGAAGGGCGCCTGGAAACGCATTTTCAAGACCCGAAACTTCTACGCCATAGCCTCCGCGCGCATCCTCTCGGAGCCGGCCTGGCAAACCTTCAATGCCTGGATCCCGCTGTACCTGATGACCGAGCGGCACATGAACATCAAGGAAGTGGCGATGTTCGCCTGGCTGCCGTTTCTCGCGGCCGACATCGGCTGTGTGCTCGGTGGTTACCTGAGCCCGCTGTTCCACCGTCACTTGAAGGTGTCGCTGTTCACCTCGCGCAAGATGGTGCTGGTGTTCGGTGCCAGCTGCATGATCGGCCCAGCGTGCATTGGCTTGGTTGAAAGCCCGTATACCGCGATTTTGCTGCTGTGCATGGGTGGCTTTGCGCACCAGACGCTGTCGGGGGCGCTGTATTCGATTACGTCGGACTCGTTCAGCAAGGACCAGGTGGCCACCGCGACAGGTATGGGCGGAATGTGCGGGTACCTGGGCGCGGCGGTGTTTACCCTGGTGTTTGGCATCCTGGTGACGCAGATCGGCTACAGCCCGCTGTTCGTGGTGCTGGCAGCGTTCGACATCGTTGCGGCGGTGCTGGTGTGGAAGGTTGCGCGTGAGGTACGGGGTGAGCCGGTCGCGCGGCAGGGCGTGGCCACCGGCGAAGTGCTGGTTTAAAGCTTGAGATCGCGGGGCTGCTCTGCAGCCCATCGCCGGCAAGCCAGCTCCCACCCGAACTGTGTAGTCTCCAAGGCTAGCGCCGCACCTGTGGGGCTGGCTTGCCAGCGATGAGGCCGGAACAAGCACCACAAGACAGTTGCTCCCACCCGAACGGTGTAGCCTCCAAGTTAAGCGCCGCACCTGTGGGAGCTGGCTTGCCAGCGATGAGGCCGGAACAAGCACCACAAGACAGTTGCTCCCACCCGAACGGTGTAGCCTCCAAGGCTAGCGCCGCGCCTGTGGGAGCTGGCTTGCCGGCGATGGGTCGCAAAGCGACCCCTATACAGGCAACCCCCTTACAGCGCCCGATACTGCATCTTGAACCCCAAGCTCATCGCCTCACCCTGCTGCAACAACCTCAACCCTGGCCGCCCAGGCAGGTGATGCGCGTTGATCGGGTGGCTGACCGGCTCGAAGCAGAAGAACGCTTTGCCCGGTGGGCAGAACAACAGAAAGTGCTCGCACCCACTGGCCGTGCATTCCAGGGCATAGCCTGCGCTGGGCTGTGCGATCACGCAGCTGCCAGGCCAACCACCGAACGCATGATCGACCACCCTGGTCGGCAACCCGCCCGGCGTGTCGAAGCACCAGTCATCAGGCAGCTCAGCCGGGTACGACGGCAGCCGCCCCTCTTCTGCCAGCCACACATGCTGCGCCGCAGCGCTTAGCCGGGTGTCCGGATAGCGCGGGAAGTAGGGGTGCAGCCCCAGCCCATACCAGGTGGCCGTTTCATCCAGGTGGGTCACATGCAAGTCGAGGTTCAGGCACCCGTCGAGCAGGTGCACATCCAGCGTCGCCCTGTAGGCAAAGGGCAACTGGCTGTCGAGCGTAAGCCGGGCACGGCGTTCACTGTGGTGGTCCACCTGCCAGGCCTGCTGCCAGGCGGTGCCATGAATCGGGTAGGGGTCGTGTGCGGTGTTGGGCGCCAGCGCCAGCCAACCCTCGGGCCGCTCGAAACCCCCTTGGGCAATCCGGTTGGACCAAGGTGCCATTGGGTAGCACGCCAGTTGCCGCGGCGTGCCGCTGGCCAGCGCGTCTTGGTCAGAGTGGCGCAGCAGCGCCTGCCCAGTCGCTTTCACTTCCCAGTTGATCAGGCTGGCGCCCAGGTCCGGCGCCAGGCTCAGGCGGGTCAGGTGGTCTTGCAGGTGCAGTTCGGTGACAGCCATCAACGGCTCCTTTCAGAATGTTTGCTCAGCTCGCCCGGCGATAGGTCAGCAGCACGATGCCGCACACCACCACGGCACCGCCGATCAGTTGCAAGGTACTCAGGCGCTGATCCAGCAACGCCCAGCCCAGCAGCAAAGTGGCGATCGGTTCGATGTTCATCACCGGCGCGTTCTGCGCCATGTTCAGCCGGGGCACACAGACAAACAGCAGGGTGAAGGCCACGCCATACAGCACCACCAGGCTGGCCAAGGCCGCCCAGCCGCTGCTGCTGGCGGGCAGCGACAGCCCGGAAGGCATCACGCCGCTTGCGCCTGCCACCAGCATGCTGGAGAACACGATCAGCAAGGTCAGCAGGCTGCGTACCGGGCCGCGTACGGCGGCCAGTTTGTGATCGGTGATCCACAGCGCGCAGGCGAAGGCGCACGCGGCGCAGAAGGCCAGGCTGACGCCCAGGGCCCAGTGCGGGTTGGCGTCGGCGCTGTCGGCCAGCCGTGCCGGTACATCCAGCGCCAGCACCAGGCCGCACAGAATCAGGCCCATGAACAGCACGGTGCGGCCAGTCGGGCGTGCACCGCCCAACGCCCACGTGAGC
The DNA here is from genome assembly GCF_059025405.1 of Pseudomonas sp. 5.2. Lineage (NCBI taxonomy): Bacteria > Pseudomonadati > Pseudomonadota > Gammaproteobacteria > Pseudomonadales > Pseudomonadaceae > Pseudomonas > Pseudomonas sp. 5.2. The sequence continues at coordinate 126,244 of NZ_JBYBHH010000018.1, read as the reverse complement.
AGCGCCAGCAGCATCGGGAAGGTATTGCCCACCAGCAGCGCGAGTGCCACCGGGATGCGCGCCACCGCCGAATACAGGCACAGGCTCTGCGTGGCGATCAGCAGGCCAAGCAGTAATTGCCAGCGCCGTGTGCCGGTCGGCAGGCCCACTGCCTGGCGTTGCCACAGCAGCAGGCAGGCCAGGACCAGAAAGGTGATGCCGGAGCGGCAGAGAATCGCCAGCAGCACGCCGGTACCGTCATCGAAGGCGATGCGTGCGGCAACGTGGTTGGCAGCGAACGAGCAGGCCAGCAGCGCCAGTAGCGCCAGCGCCAGCTTGCGAGGAAAGAGGGGAGTGGCAGAGGAGGGAACAGCCATGTGCAGGATCCATTTGCAAAAGAGGATGGGGCCGCAAGCGGCCCCATTTGGCTTTACAGCACCACGCTGGGCAGCCAGAGCGAGATGGCAGGGATGTAGGTCACGGCCATCAATACCAGGAACAACGCCAGGTAGAAGGGCAGCAGCGCCTTCACCGTCGACTCGATGCTCACCTTGCCGACGGCCGAACCGACGAACAGCACCGCGCCCACCGGCGGTGTGATCAGGCCGATACCCAGGTTCACCAACATGATCATGCCGAAGTGCACCGGGTCTACACCGATGCCCGTGATCACCGGCAGCAGGATCGGCGTCAGGATCAGGATCAGCGGCGCCATGTCCATCACCGTGCCCAACAGCAGCAGCATGAAGTTGATGCACATGAGGATCACGTAGCGGTTATCCGACAGGGTCAGGAACGCCGTGGTGATTTTCGAGGGGATCTGCATCAGCGTCATCACGTAGCCGAAGCTTGCGGCAAAGCCGATCAGGATCATCACGATCGAGATGGTGCGTACCGTGCGGTGCATCAACTTGGGCAGGTCACGCCACTTGTAGTCGCGGTAGATGAACATGGTCACGAAGAACGACCAGACCACGGCCACGGCGGCCGACTCGGTCGCGGTGAATACGCCCGACAGGATACCGCCGAGGATGATGACCATCGCCATCAGCCCCCACAGCGCCTCGCCCGCGATTTTCAGCGCTTGGCGCAGCGGGATCACTTCGCCTTTGGGGTAGTTGCGCTTTTTCGCGAAGATCAGGCACAGGCCCATCATCACCGCGCTCAGCAACAGCCCAGGCATCACCCCGGCCATGAACAGCGAGGCAATCGACACCGTGCCCCCCGCAGCCAGCGAGTAAAGCACCGAGTTGTGGCTGGGCGGGGTCAGCAGCGCCTGTACCGAGCCACTGACGGTCACGGCGGTGGAGAATTCACGCGGGTAGCCTTTGCGCTCCATCTCCGGGATCAGCACCGAGCCGACCGACGCGGTGTCGGCCACCGACGAGCCGGAAATCGCGCCAAAGAACGTCGAGGCCATGATGTTGACCAGCGACAACCCGCCCCGCACGAAGCCCACCAGTACCCCGGCGAACGCCACCAGCCGCCGGGACATGCCGCCCTCGGCCATGATCGCGCCAGCCAGTACGAAAAACGGAATCGCCAGCAGCGAAAACTTGTTAACCCCACTGGCCACCTGGATCATCATCGCCTGCAGCGGGATATCGATCCACCAGGCGCCGATCAGCGCAGACAGGCCCAAGGCGTAAGCCACTGGCATGCCGATCAGGATCAGCGCGATGAAACTGCCCAACAGAATAAACGCATCCATTTACGCAGCTCCTTCGCTTTCTTCAGCCAGGTCGAAACGCACCACCTTGCGGTTGCTTTGGTCGCCCAGCAGGAGTTTTTCCACGACAAAGATCAGCGTCAGCACGCCCCCCACCGGGATCGGCGCGTAAGTCATGCCCACGCGTATGCCTGGCAGCGAGGCCAGCGACTGGTTCCAGGTGGTGATGCACAGCTTGGTGCCGTAATAGGTCATGAATACGCACACCACGATCATCAGCAGTTGCACCAGCAGTGAAACCAGCTGGCGCTGCAGGGCGGGCAGGCGGTCGGTGATCATCGCCACCGCCATGTGCGCGCCCGCCCGGTAGCTGGCGGCGGCGCCGACGAAAGTGAACACCACCATCAGCAAGATCGCGACCGGCTCAGGCCAGCTGGAACCGGTGCCCAGCACGTAGCGGGCGAAGATGCCCCACGGAATGATCAGCGTCATGGTCAGGATCGACAGGCCCGCAATCCAGATGCAGCCGCGGTACAGCGTGTCGTTCACGCTCAGGAAAAGCGATTTCATAGGCATCACCAAAGCGACAGGGCGGCGGCCGCCGCACTGTCGAGGTCGTCTTGGAAGGGGCCGGTATTACTGGACGGCGTCGATACGCTTCATCAGGTCGGCGTACGGTGCACCGTACTTCTCGCGGACCGATGCGGTGGCGTCGAAGAACGGCTTTTTGTCGACGGTGATGAACTCGACACCGGCCGCCTTGAGCTTCTCTTCGCTGGCTGCGGACTTGGCGTCCCACAGCGCACGCTCTTCCATCTGCGCTTCACGCGCGACTTTCTTCACCAGTGCCTGCTGGTCTGCGGTGAGCTTGTTCCAGGTGGTCTTGGACATCACCACCGGCTCAGGCAGGATCAGGTGGCCAGTGAGGGTGTAGTACTTGGCGCTCTGGAAGTGGTTGTGCTCGAGCAGCGTCGGCGGGTTGTTCTCGGCGCCGTCGATCACGCCGGTCTGCAGGGCGCTGAAGATTTCGCCAGTGTCCATGGCAATGCCGTTGCCGCCCATGGCGTTCATCATGTCAATGAACAGTGGGTTGCCCTGCACGCGGATCTTCATGCCCTTGAGGTCTTCAAGGCTGCGCACCGGCTTTTTCGTGTAGATGCTGCGCGAGCCGCCATCCATCCAGGCCAGGGCCACTAGGTTGAATTCGGAGTTGGTGATTTTGTCGAGGATCTCCTGGCCGATGTCGCCGTCGATGATCTTGCGCATGTGTTCATGGTCACGGAACACGAACGGCATGTTGAACACGTTCACGTCCGGCACCACCGGGCCGACGATCCCCAGGCTGACGCGGGTCATCTGCACGGCACCAATCTGTGCCTGCTCGATCACTTCCTTCTCGGAGCCGAGCACCCCACCGGCGAACATCTTGAAGGTGATCTCGCCATTGCTGGCGGCTTCGAGCTTTTTGCCCATGTTCTGTTCGGCGACCACGGTCGGGTAGCCGGCCGGGTGAATCTCGGCGAACTTGATGTCCAGCGCGGAGGCCGGCATCGACAGGCTGAAGGCGAAGGGGAGTACGGCAAGGAGCAGCTTGCGTTTGAAGGTCATGGTGAAACTCCGTGGTTTTTATTATCCGGTTTCGTGTGTGCAAGTGTGTGGCAGAGCGGCTGTTCAGCCCCGGTAGGCAGGCTCCTCCAGGCCTTTGACGCCGAGCTCGAAGGCAAATACCCCACCGGCCAGCGGCTGGTCGGAGAGGTCAATGCCCGCAGGCCGGATTGACGTGACGAACAGGGTGTCCAGGTTGGCGCCACCAAAGGCGCACATGGCCGGTTTTTTCACCGGCACATTGAGCGAGCGGTCCAGGCGGCCATCGGGGGTGAAGCGGTGGATCTGGCCGGCGTCGTTGCCGCAGATCCAGTAGCAGCCGTCCTGGTCGATGGCGGCGCCGTCGGGGCGGCCAGGGTAGGCATGCATGTCGACGAACAACCGCTTGTTGTGGGGCGTACCGCTGTCGATGTCGTAGTCGAACACCCAGATTTTCTGCACGTTGGGGTGCGAGTCCGACAGGTACATGCGCGTGCCGTCGGGGCTGAAGGCCAGGCCATTGGGCACGATCATGCCGTCCTGCTGCAGGTGCAGGTGCCCTTCGCCGTCATGCCGGTACAGCGCCCCGACATGGGCGCCCTGCGGCATGTCCATCAACATGGTGCCGGCCCAGAAGCGGCCCTGGCGGTCGCAGCGCCCATCGTTGAAGCGCATGCCGCCCTGGGCATGTTCGACGGTGCTGAGCAGGCGGCTGTCGAGGCTGCCGTCGGCCTTGGGTTCGAGGTGGAAGATGCCGCTTTCCATCCCCGCGACCCACCCCTGTTCGGTGCGGGCGATGCAGGCGAGCATTTCGTCACCTTGCCACGCCTGCTGGGCCCCATTGGGCTGCCAGCGGTGCAGTGTGCGGGCAGGGATGTCGACCCAGTACAGGGCCTGTTCGGTAGGGTGCCACACAGGGCTTTCGCCGGTACCGTTGCGGGCGTCGACGATCAGTTCGCAGTTCATGGCCGTGCCTCCTGGCGCGCGGGGGTCAGTTGAACGGTCCGGCCACGGCGAAAGCGCCGCCCTGATAGACCATGCTCGGGTCATCGGCGGCGGGCGCCGGTTGGGCTTCGACGGCCTCGCGGAACACCTCGGAGGTATCTTTAGGCGCATAGCCCAGGTGCGCGGCATGGCGGTTGTCCCACCACACGGTGCGGTTGTCGGAGGCGCCATAGACGATGGTGTGGCCGACATCGGGCGTGAACAGCCCGCGCTCGATCAGCTGAACCAGGTCGTCGTAGCTCAGCCAGGTGCAGAGCATCCGCGGGTTCTGCGGTTGCGGGAACGACGAGCCGATACGAATGCTCACGGTCTCGATGCCATAGCGATCGAAGTAGAAGCTGGCGACATCTTCGCCGTAGCATTTGGACAGCCCGTAGTAGCTGTCGGGGCGGCGCGGGGAGTGGGCGTCGATGCGCTCGTCCTGGCGGTAGAAACCGATGGTGTGGTTGGAGCTGGCGAAGATGATGCGCTTGACGCCATGCTTGCGCGCCGCCTCGTAGACGTGGAACACGCCGCAGATGTTGGGGCCGAGGATGTCTTCGAAGGAATGCTCGGTGGACACGCCACCGAAGTGGATGATGGCGTCTACGCCTTCGACCAGGGCGTGGACCGCTGCCTTGTCGGCGAGGTCGCAGGCCACCACCTCTTCATGCGGGCCCGCGGCAGGTGCCATCGGGCTGATATCGGAAAGGCGCAGGACCTCGGCGTAGCCTTGCAGGCGTTCGCGAAGGACCTTGCCCAGGCCGCCTGCGGCTCCGGTGAGCAGCAGGCGATTGAGGGGAGTTGGGGTCATGGCCGGCTCGTTGTTAGTTGTTGTAGGTTGTCGTATGACTGAGCTGAATTATCGGCAGCGGGTTCCAGAGTTGTCAATGTTAATTCTGTGACGCTGTATGCCTCATTACGGCAAACCCGCACCTACAGGTTCCACGCGGTCCGTGTAGGCGCGGGCTTGCCCGCGATGGGCCGCAAAGCGGCCCCCTGTTACAACAACGACAACGGATAGTTGAAGATCAACCGGTTCTCATCAAACTCGTTGTTGCTGTAATCCCGGCGAATGCTCGAGTTCCGCCACTTCACACTCAAATCCTTGAACGCCCCGCTCTGGATCACATACGCAAGCTCGGTTTCCCGCACCCACTCCTTGCCATCGGTAACCGCACCGGTGTGCACATCCTGCCCGCTGATATAACGGTTCATCAGCGTCAAACCCGGCACCCCGACGGTGACGAAGTTGAAGTCATGCCGCACCTGCCACGAGCGTTCGTTGGCATTGTCGAAACTGGAGTTGTAGCTATCGTTGGCCAGCGTCCCGCCGCTGGTGCCATTGACCCGCATCCAGGTATCACCATCGACTTTTTGCAGCCCAACCCAGAAGGTGTTACCGCCATACTTGGCCGAGAACATCCCCGAGTAGGTCTTGTTGTCCAGCTGCCCGGCACGCTCGGAGCCGTCTTCATCGCCATGGAAGTAGCCCAGGTTGGCGCCCAGGGTCCAGTCACCCACTGGCTGGCTGTGGCTCAGTTGCAGGTATTGCTGCTGGTACACGTCCTTGAGCACCGCATTCCACAGCCCGACCAGCGTGCGGTCCTGGTTGAACTTGTATTCGCCGCCGACGAAGTTGAAGCGGTCCGAAAGCGCCCCGCCATAGCTCATGTCTTCCATGCTCGCGTCATTGCGCGGGCTGTTGCCACGGAACTGCCCGCCATACAGCGTCAGCCCGGCGATCTCGTTGGAGGTGACCTGCCCCCCGCGGAACGTCTGCGGCAGCGAACGGCCGTCGTCGGAGCGCAGGATCGGCAGCACCGGCATCCATTCGCCGATCTTAAGCTCGGTCTTCGAGATCCGCGCCTTGCCCGCCACCGCCAGGCGCCCGAAGTCATCGGCTGGGCGCCCATCGTCGTGGCGCGGCAGCAGCCCGGTGCCGTAGGTGCCGCCACCGCCATCAAGCTTCACCGACCACATGCCCAGCACATCCACACCGAACCCCACCGGCCCCTCGGTAAAGCCCGAGCGGGCATCGAGAATGAAGCTCTGCGTCCATTCCTCGGCCTTGCTTTGCGGGTTGCTGGGGTTGGTGAAGTTGCGGTTGATGTAGAAGTTGCGCAGGCCGAGCGTGGCCTTGGCATCCTCGACAAAGCCCGCCGCCAGCGTGGTACCCGGCAGGCTGCCGAGCATGCCGACGCCGAGCAGGGCAAAGGGAAGGGTTTGGCAGATTCTCATTATTGTTGTGCTCCACAAAAGGGTGTGGCGGCCCGTCCACCGTGCACGCGCAAGCGGCCAGCGGTAGGGGCGGGTAGGTAACGGGCCGGTCACGGCCAGGGAGGGTGAAACGGGCTTACGGCCCTAGGTGGCCGCAGGTGACGAAATCGGGAAAGGTGCAACGCGGGGGTATAGCGCGATTGAAGTCGACATGGCGATCGTCCACTGATTGTTGTTTTTGTTATGCGTTGTCGTACAACTGTGGCGATTTTTATCAAGTGGTGGTGGGGATGTCAACGCTTTGTGGTGTGATGAGGGTGAGATGTTGTCGCGGCATTCTGGGTGGTGGACTCTATACCGGGGCCAGGGGTTCGTGTGGAGATACGATGACTGAGTCTATGTAAGGTAGGGGGGGCTTTGATTTTCTCTAACCTCCATGACGATCAAGATCATGTATGCGTATCTTAATTTAATTCCATTATTTTGTTTCTAAACTGATTATTTGATCAATAAGACACAGAATATTGTGACTATTGAGATTGATCGCTGGCAGGGACTACTACTACTATCTTGTGTGTTAAGTGGATTTCATGGAGTTATTACTCGCTATGCTGGATTTAAGCCTCAGTAAGCCGAGCGAAGTCGTGAAGCGCCTTTGCGAACGTTTGCGCACCGAGCGGCTAGCGCAGCAGATGACGCAGGCCGATGTGGCTGGCAGGGCGGGTATCGCTACCAATACCGTGTCCAATCTGGAGGCTGGGCGAAATGTCGGCTTTGAGAACCTGGTCAAGGTGGCCATGGTGCTGGGGCGCGGCAAGGAGCTAGAAGGCCTTTTCTTGCCCAAGCTGGACAGCCTCGCTGACCTGCATCGCTACGAGCAGAGTGCCAAGCGGCAGCGTATCAGGAGTAAACACGACAATGCTTGAGCAAGTGCGCATCTATTACGAAGGTTGGGGTGAGCGCTGGCTGTGGGGCACGCTCGTGTCCACCACGGCCGTCTCTAGCCGTCCGCAGATTGTGTTCGAGTACAGCAGCGAAGCGAAGCTGCGTGGGCTTGAGTTGTCGTCGTATGCCATGCCGTTGCAAGGTGACGCGTTGCGTCGAGGCTTCCCTGCCCATCAGTCCGGTTTGCCGGGGCCTGTCTACGATGCGATGCCCGATGGCTGGGGCATGCTGCTGATGGACCGCCTGTTCAAGCGTCGTGGGCTCAACGTTGCTCGCGTAGGGCCATTGGAGCGGTTGGCTTACATCGGCAATAACGCCATGGGTGCCCTTTCGTTCGAGCCCGTTGCGGCTGAGGGGCTGCAACCTGCGGAGCATATCCCGCTCGACCTGCTGGCCGCCGAGGTACAAGAGGTACTCAAGGGGGACGGAGCCGCGTTTGTGCAGAAGCTGCTGCTGGTGGGGGGCTCCCCTCAAGGCGCCAGGCCAAAAGCCTTGGTCTATCGCGATCCGCACACGGGGGCATTTACTACCGTTGCCAGGGCAGGCCTGGAAGCTTGGCTGATCAAGTTCCCGGCGAGAGAAGAGCACCCTGAAGTCTGCGCTATCGAAATGGTCTATGCCGAGTGCCTACGTCAGTGCGGCATTGCGACGCCTGATACCCAGCATTTCAGTTTGCCAAATGGGCTGGCCGCTTTCGCCAGCCGACGTTTTGATCGCCAGGGGGATCTGCGTGTGCCGATGCAGAGCTTGGCGGCCTATACCGGCGCCGACTTCAGGTCACCCGGTGCCCTGGATTACGTCAACTTCTTGCGGGCGACTCATCTGTGCACCAACGACCTGCGAGAGAAAGCGCGCGCCTTTGAGCGAGTTGTTTTTAACGTGGTGTTCAATAACCGCGATGACCATCCCAAGAATTTTTCCTACGTGATGTCGCGAGCAGGCGAGTGGAAACTGGCACCCGCGTATGACGTGACCTTTTGCGAAGGCCCTGGCGGCTATCATCAGATGGATGTGATGGGGGAGGCCTTGGCGATCGACCGGAAAGCGATACTGCGCCTGGCAAGCGAAGCAGACATTACGCCGGCGTCCGCCGCCGCCATCATCGACCGCATATGCGCTGCAGCGAGCCAGTTTAGGTACATGGCCGAGCGTATGTATCCGCAGATGATCACCCAGGAAACGCTGCAAACCGTGCAAGGCCGTATCGACGAAAACAGTGCGCTGCTCCAGTCGGTGAGTTGAAGCAGCCGCAATTGCTTCTAGCCTTAGCAACGGTCTCACCCTCGACCACGTCTCTGGGCGCCCCAGTACGGCACATCGATGCCTTTGTGGCGGGGGCGAGGCCTCTACTTGAGCCCCTCAAACACCTTCGCCAGCTTCCCCACCGCTACACGCATCTCGCCAGGCGTCAGCGCCGCAAACCCCATCAACAGGCCCGCATCATTCCTCGGCGATGCATACAAACTGCCGAGCCCCAACAGGTCGATCCCCGCCGCATGCGCCGCCCTCACTACCGCATCTTCCGGCATGTCCTGCACGAAGTGGCAGGGCATCTGCAGCCCCCCGGCCGGAATGCTTGGCGCCAGAAACGCCCCCAAATGTTTGTGCACAAGCTCGGCCAGCATGTCCCGGCGCGCGGCATACAGCGCCCGCATGCTCCGCACATGCGCTGTGTAGTGCCCGCCCTCCATGAACCGCGCCAGGGTCAGCTGGGCAATGGAGGCCGTATGCCCATCCTGCAGCGTGCGTGCATTGGTCATCGGCGCGACGAGAGCAGGTGGCAACAGCAAGTAGCCGATGCGCAGCCCGGCGAACAGCGACTTGGTGAACGTGCCGATGTACAGCGTGCGTTCATGCGGGTCCAGGCCCTGCACGCAGGCAGTCGGCCGGCCCTCGTAGTGGAACTCGCTGTCGTAGTCATCTTCGATGATCCAGGCGCGCTGCTGCCTTGCCCACTCGATGGCCTGGAGGCGCCTGTCCAGCGACAACGTCGCGCCGGTGGGGTATTGATGGGACGGTGTTAGAAACACCGCCCTGGCATTGGCGGCCAACCGTGCCATGCGTTCCACCTGCAAGCCGTTTTCATCCACTGGCACGGGCACGCCTTCGAGGCCTGCTGCCGCGACGGCTTTGCGCGTGCCTTGGTAGAGCGGGTCTTCGACCAGTACCTGATCGCCTGCATCCATGAGCACCTGCGCGCATAGGCTAAGCGCCTGCTGCGAGCTGGTGAGGATCAGCACCCGGTCGGCAGACGCCTGCGCGCCCCGTTCGAGGTTAAGGTAGTCAGCGATCGCGCTGCGCAGGCAGGCGATGCCCTGTGGCGCACTGTGCTCCAATGCCTGGGTGCCAAATTCCTTGTACACCTGGCGCTCCAGCCTTTCCCAGATCGCCAGGGGGAAGTGCCGGGTCTCGGCTACCCCCGGTGCAAACGGGCGCGGCCCTTGGAAATTATTCACGCCCCCGCTCTGCAGCACGGCCATCGCCCGGCGGCTTAGTTGAGGTGGCTCATCGCAGCGCGTTTCGCGTTTTTGCTGTCGCCGTGGCAGATGCCGAGCGCGTTGCGAGACGAAGCTTCCGCTGCCCACCCGACGCTCGATGAAGCCCTCTGCATGCAACTGGCTGTAAGCCGCCTCCACGGTATCCCGCGAGACGCCCAGCGACTGGGCCAATGGGCGTGAAGCCGGCAGCGATTTACCGACCGGCAGCGCGCCATCAAGGATCAATTGGCGAATCGCCCGCTGGATCCGCACATGCAACGACAACGCGCCATGGGCCGGGTCGCTCATCCAGGCTTTGACCGATTGCAGTTGTGCGTGTTTGAACATTGGTCTGGTTCACGTGCAAAAAGTGGCGGGGCTATTCAGGCCATTCTATCGCTATAAATGCACCTGTTTTCAGACCATTCCCACATTGAAAGGGGTCCACGATGACAGTTGCACCCGCATTGATTTCAGTCCGCGAGTTGAAGCAGAGCGATTTTCCTCAATGGTCCGCCTATTGGGGCCAGTACCAGGCGTTCTACAAAGTAGCGCTAAGCCAGGCCACCACCGAGCAGACCTGGGCCCGGTTTTTCGACCCGGCAGAGCCCGTGCACTGCGCCGTCGCCACGGACGGTGAGCGCATCCTCGGTTTCGTCCATTTTGTGTTCCATCGCTCGACTTGGGGGCGTAACGACTTCTGCTATCTGGAAGACCTGTACGTTTGCCCAAACGCGCGAGGGAGGCAGGTTGGCAAGCAGTTGATCGAGTACGTTCAGGGCCAGGCGCGGGAGAAACAGTGCGATCGGTTGTACTGGCATACCCAGGAAACCAACCAGACTGCACAGCGGCTGTACGACTGGATAGCTGAAAAGCCGGGGGTAATCGAGTACCGGATGGCGCTGCCTGCGTAGGGCACTGAGGCCCCAATCGGCTGCATGCGTTTCCGGACTGCTACAAGATCAAACTGCGTAGCAGTGGCTACCGGTTGGCTTACCAGGTGATCGACAATGAGGTTGTCGCCCTTTGGGCTGCATAAGCAGCCGGCCTGCCAATCCTGTGGGAGCGGGCTTGTCCCGCGAATAGGGCCACGCGGAGCATGGCACCGGCTTCGCCGGTGTTCGCGGGACAAGCCCGCTCCCACAGGCCCCGCTGAATCACTAATGAATGCGTTGTTCTACGAATGCGGTATTGCCGAGCGCGCGGGCAAAGCTGTAGCCGCTTTTTACACCCCATGGAGCCGCAAGGCCCGCTGGGCACTCTGCCAATACAACAATGTTGCCGACACCCCACCAGGCCAACACATCTGCCCCAACTGCGGCACACTCTCGATATCATCAACCTGCCTATCACGAAGCACCGCCACTACCTCATGGGTCAGCCACCAGCGCAGGTGCCGGTTCTCCGGAATAGGGTGATGTGCTAGCAAGGTATAGGCCCCGGACTCGCTGACCATGGTGGTCTGCTGGTACTGACCGTTGCGCAGCAACAGCACGCTACGGTGCTGGTCTGTGTCGAGCTTTCGCATGCAGTGTTCGTCAAAGAAGTGACCGCTCAGGCGGCCGAGCGCCATTTCGAAGCTGAGCGGTGCGCTTCATAGAAGCGTTTAGTAAAGAATAAAAAAGGCTGCCATTCGGCAGCCTTTTTGATGCTCAGCCCGGACAATCAGTCCCAGCTCAACGCCCCACCGGTCTGATACTCGATCACGCGGGTCTCAAAGAAGTTCTTCTCCTTCTTCAAGTCCATGATCTCGCTCATCCACGGGAACGGGTTGGTGGTGCCTGGGTACTCTTCCTTCAGGCCAATCTGGGTCAGGCGACGGTTGGCGATGAACTTGAGGTAGTCCTCCATCATCGCTGCGTTCATGCCCAGTACACCGCGCGGCATGGTATCGCGGGCGTATTCGATCTCCAGCTGGGTCCCTTGCAGGATCATCTGGGTCGCTTCTTCTTTCATCGAGGCATCCCACAGGTGCGGGTTCTCGATCTTGATCTGGTTGATCACGTCGATACCGAAGTTCAGGTGCATCGACTCGTCACGCAGGATGTACTGGAACTGCTCGGCAACGCCGGTCATCTTGTTGCGGCGGCCCATCGACAGGATCTGGGTGAAGCCGCAGTAGAAGAAGATGCCTTCCAGCACGCAGTAGTAGGCGATCAGGTTGCGCAGCAGCTCTTTGTCGGTTTCCGGGGTGCCGGTGTTGAATTCCGGGTCGGAGATGGCGCGGGTGTACTTCAGGCCCCAGGCGGCTTTCTTCGCGACCGACGGGATCTCGTGGTACATGTTGAAGATCTCGCCTTCATCCATGCCCAGCGACTCGATGCAGTACTGGTAGGCGTGGGTGTGGATCGCCTCTTCGAAGGCCTGGCGCAGGATGTACTGGCGGCACTCCGGGTTGGTGATCAGGCGGTACACGGCCAGGGCCAGGTTGTTGGCAACCAGGGAGTCGGCGGTGGAGAAGAAGCCGAGGTTGCGCATGACGATGCGGCGCTCGTCTTCGGTCAGGCCGTCCTGGCTCTTCCACAGGGCGATGTCGGCGGTCATGTTGACCTCTTGCGGCATCCAGTGGTTGGCGCAGCCGTCGAGGTACTTCTGCCAGGCCCAGTCGTATTTGAATGGCACCAGCTGGTTGAGGTCGGCGCGGCAGTTGATCATGCGCTTTTCATCGACCGCAACGCGGGCAGCAGAGCCTTCCAGCTCGGCCAGGCCTTCGGCAACGTCGAGGGCGTCAAGGGCAGCCTTGGCGCGTTTTACGGCTTCGGAGTCAGAAGCGGTAGCGGCACGGGCTTCCAGGGCGGCGGCACCGCCGGCGCTGTCGAGCTTGTCGAGGGTGGCAGCGGCGTTGGCCTGCGCAGGGGTGTTGCCTTTGGCGGCTACTTCGCCGTCTTCCTTGTCGAATTCGTCCCAGCTCAGCATGGTTTGGCTCCTGCTTGAGGGTCGCCCTCAGGCAACCGGTTGGATTTTAAGAATGTGATGCCTGACGCAAGGCCGTTACGGCGAATGGACAGCTCGAGAGGCTGACTCTCGTTACATCTGGATGTGCTTGTGCCTGGCCAGGCCTCACCGAGGGGCCAGGGACTTGAAAGGTGCCCTTTTCAGAGGGGGCGCAGTATACCGGAATTCGCCTTCGATCGGGGTGCGAGTCTGGCCGGCGAGCGTAACTTTTTCGACCGGTTTGGCGCGCATCCGTTCACCAAGGGTGTGCCTTTCGTTCGGGCAAGAGTGTAGCCGCTAAACGAAGGTTTGGCACTATATGTTGTGGTTTTTTTGTTTGTTAAGCACTGTATATGGGGTTTTCGCGTCATGTAGGAGCAGCCTTGTGCTGCGAAGAGGCCAGCGCAAGCACAGCACATTTCGCTGGCATCACCGGCCTTTCGCAGCACGAGGCTGCTCCTATACAGCGCGTGTTAGCTGCACTGCTTGCGCAGGGTCTCGACCACGTGTGTCTTGGGGTGCTTGCGTGCTTCTTCGACCGAGGTGAAGCGGCCGGTTTCAGCATTGCGACCAATTTTGCGAGTTGCCACTTTTTTCCGCGCCATGGGGTACGTCCTTTTTTTGAGAGGTCCTGCTCTTTTACCGAGCCGCGCGAGCGGTGGGCAAAGGGCAAGGCTTCTCTGGAGCGCGGATACAAAAATGCCGCAAGGGGCACCCGTGGGCACCCCTTGCGGCATCAGGCCTTACTGGCAGGCTTCGCAGTCAGGCTCGTCGATCGCACACGCCTTTGGCACAGGTGCCGGGCCGGCGGCCTGAACCGGGGCGCTGTCGCCGCCGCTGGAAACGGCGTTGAGCTTGCCGGTGTTGATGGTCGACTTCTCGGTGCTGGTCGCAGCCAGGGCACGGAGGTAGTAGGTGGTTTTCAGACCACGGTACCAGGCCATGCGGTAGGTCACGTCCAGCTTCTTGCCCGAAGCGCCAGCGATGTACAGGTTCAGCGACTGAGCCTGGTCGATCCACTTCTGGCGACGCGATGCAGCATCGACGATCCACTTGGTCTCGACTTCGAACGCGGTGGCGTACAGGTCTTTCAGCTCTTGCGGGATACGCTCGATCTGCTGCACCGAACCGTCGTAGTACTTCAGGTCGTTGATCATTACCGAGTCCCACAGCCCGCGGGCTTTCAGGTCGCGAACCAGGTACGGGTTGATCACGGTGAATTCGCCCGACAGGTTCGATTTCACATACAGGTTCTGGTAGGTCGGCTCGATGGACTGCGACACGCCAGTGATGTTGGCGATGGTCGCGGTCGGCGCGATGGCCATGATGTTCGAGTTACGAATACCTTTTTGTACGCGAGCACGCACCGGCGCCCAGTCCAGGGTCTCGTTCAGGTCGACATCGATGTACTTCTGGCCACGGGCCTCGATCAGGATCTGTTGCGAATCCAGCGGCAGGATGCCTTTGGACCACAGCGAACCCTGGAAGGTCTCGTAGGCGCCACGCTCGTCGGCCAGGTCGCAGGACGCCTGGATCGCGAAGTAGCTGACCGCTTCCATCGACTTGTCGGCGAACTCGACCGCAGCGTCGGAACCGTAGGCGATGTGCTGCAGGTACAGTGCGTCCTGGAAGCCCATGATGCCCAGGCCAACAGGGCGGTGCTTGAGGTTCGAGTTACGCGCTTGCGGCACCGAGTAGTAGTTGATGTCGATCACGTTGTCGAGCATGCGCACGGCAGTGTTCACGGTGCGTTGCAGTTTGGCGGTGTCCAGCTTGCCATCGACAATGTGGTTCGGCAGGTTGATCGAGCCCAGGTTGCAGACCGCGATCTCGTCCTTGTTGGTGTTCAGGGTGATCTCGGTGCACAGGTTCGAGCTGTGGACCACGCCCACGTGCTGCTGCGGCGAACGCAGGTTGCACGGGTCCTTGAAGGTCAGCCATGGGTGGCCGGTCTCGAACAGCATCGACAGCATCTTGCGCCACAGGTCTTTGGCCTGGATGGTCTTGAACACCTTGATCTTGTTGTACTCGGTCAGGGCTTCGTAGTACTCGTAGCGCTCTTCGAAGGCCTTGCCGGTCAGGTCGTGCAGATCAGGCACTTCCGATGGCGAGAACAGGGTCCACTTGCCGTCATCGAAGACGCGCTTCATGAACAGGTCAGGGATCCAGTTGGCGGTGTTCATGTCGTGGGTACGACGACGATCATCACCGGTGTTCTTGCGCAGCTCGATGAATTCTTCGATGTCCAGGTGCCAGGTTTCCAGGTAGGCACAGACAGCGCCCTTGCGCTTGCCGCCCTGGTTGACCGCAACGGCGGTGTCGTTGACCACTTTCAGGAAGGGTACGACGCCCTGGGATTTACCGTTGGTGCCCTTGATGTAGGAGCCCAGTGCACGCACAGGGGTCCAGTCGTTGCCCAGGCCACCGGCGAATTTCGACAGCATGGCGTTGTCGTGGATCGCGTGGTAGATGCCCGACAGGTCGTCCGGCACGGTGGTCAGGTAGCAGCTGGACAGCTGCGGGCGCAGGGTACCGGCGTTGAACAGGGTCGGGGTCGAGGCCATGTAGTCGAAGGACGACAACAGGTTGTAGAACTCGATCGCACGGGCTTCTTTTTCTTTCTCTTCCAGCGCCAGGCCCATGGCCACACGCATGAAGAATACCTGTGGCAGCTCGAAGCGCACGCCATCCTTGTGGATGAAGTAGCGGTCGTACAGGGTCTGCAGGCCCAGGTAGGTGAACTGCTGGTCGCGCTCGTGGTTGATCGCCTTGCCCAGTTTTTCCAGGTCGAAGTCGGCCAGGGCCGGGTTCAGCAGCTCGAACTCGATGCCTTTGGCGACGTAGGCTGGCAGCGCCTTGGCGTACAGCTCGGCCATCTCGTGGTGGGTAGCGCTGTCGGCAACGCTGAGGAAGCCCAGGCCTTCGGCACGCAGGGTGTCCATCAGCAGGCGGGCGGTGACGAACGAGTAGTTCGGCTCGCGCTCGACCAAGGTACGGGCGGTCATCACCAGGGCAGTGTTGACGTCCTTGATGGCCACGCCGTCGTACAGGTTCTTCAGGGTTTCGCGCTGGATCAGGTCGCCATCGACTTCGGCCAGGCCTTCGCAGGCTTCGCTGATGATGGTGTTCAGGCGCGCCATGTCCAGCGGCGCCAGGCTGCCGTCGGCCAAGGTGATGCGGATGCTTGGGTGCGGCTCGACCACGGCGTCGGTGTTGGCGCGGGTGGCGCGCTCTTTTGCACGCTGGTCGCGGTAGATCACGTAGTCGCGGGCGACTTTCTGCTCACCGGCACGCATCAGGGCCAGTTCGACCTGGTCCTGGATTTCTTCGATGTGGATGGTGCCACCCGATGGCATGCGACGCTTGAACGTGGCAGTGACCTGCTCGGTCAGGCGCGCGACGGTGTCGTGGATACGCGACGAGGCGGCGGCGGTGCCGCCTTCAACTGCGAGGAACGCCTTGGTGATGGCCACGGTGATCTTGTCGTCGGTGTAGGGGACGACAGTGCCGTTGCGCTTGATCACGCGCAGTTGGCCGGGGGCGGTGGCAGCCAGATCCTGGTTGGAATCGGCGGCCTGCGGCACCTGGGCCTGCGGGTTCTCGCGAGTTGTGTCGGTTTGCATGGGTGGGTGTCTCCACAGTTTCTATATTGTACAGGCGCCTTTTGGGCGCCCACCGTTCCGTCCACTTGCTCGATCACCCGTGCGGGGATGCGTCATGCGCGCGCATCCGCCCGCTCGGGCGTACCGACTTCGGGACAGACTCAGGAATAAGGGGCAATAGCTTGCCGCTCCCTGGCCGAAGTCAAAGGTTTTGGGCAGTACCCAAAAGCTGTTGCAGTTCAGTAGTCCGCTGGAGCGGTATGGCTGGTCAAATCACCTGAAGTTCAACCGGGAAATCGAATAATTTGCCGGGTTGACTTTTGTGTGTGATTTTGCACGAACCCCAACATGTAGTGGTTCGCTGCGATCGGGATACAAGATAATGCGGTATCAGGGTCTTTGCAAGGCGAGCGCCTGTGGATAAGTTGTGCGTACTTTGTGGGTATGGCCTGTAGGCCTTGTGCCAAGTGGTTTGCAGTATTTTTCTTCAGCGCGCTGCCCCAAGGCAGAATTTTGAGGGCGCGAACCCTACCACAAAAAACGGTTCAGTCCAGTGGCGAGTGTGGCACTGCAGGTCGGTTGGCAGTGCTCGGGGCGGAACGTAGTATCGACGATAGAAAAACAACAATTGAAAGGCAAAGGCCATGGACCAACCCACCCCCCGCATCCTCATCGTCGAAGACGACCAGCGCCTGGCCGAGCTCACGGCCGAATACCTCCAGGCCAACGGCTTCGAGGTGGCCGTCGAGGGCGATGGCGGCCGCGCGGTGCGACGCATTGTCGACAGCCAGCCTGACCTGGTGATTCTCGACCTCATGCTCCCCGGTGAAGACGGCCTGAGCATCTGCCGCCGGGTGCGCGGCCAATATGCTGGCCCGATCCTCATGCTCACCGCCCGCAGCGACGAACTCGACCAAGTGCAGGGCTTGGACCTGGGCGCCGACGACTATGTGTGCAAGCCAGTGCGCCCGCGCGTGTTGCTGGCGCGTATCCAGGCCCTGCTGCGGCGCAGCGAAGCGCCCGAAAGCAAGCGCCTGGACCTGGCCTTCGGCCCGCTGCGCATCGACAACCGCCTGCGCGAAGCGCGGCTGGGCGAGCAACTGATAGACCTGACCGGCGCCGAATTCGACCTGCTCTGGCTGCTGGCCAGCAACGCCGGCCGGGTTTTGTCGCGCGAGCAGATCTTCACCGCCCTGCGCGGTGTTGGTTACGACGGCCAGGACCGCTCCATCGATGTGCGCATTTCCAAGATCCGCCCCAAGATCGGTGACGACCCGATCCACCCACGCCTGATCAAGACCCTGCGCAGCAAGGGGTACCTGTTCGTCGGCGAGGCGCCATGAACAACTCGATCTTTCTGCGCATCTATGGCGGCATGCTCGCCGTGCTGGTGCTGGTGGCGCTGCTCGGGGTACTCAGCCTGCACCTGGTCAACGAAGTGCGCGCCGCCCAGCACCGCGAGGGCCTGGCCCAAGGCACTTTCAGCCTGATGGCCGACAACCTGGCCGTGCAGAACGAAACCGAACGCAAGCGCTCATTGCTGATGTGGGAGCGCTTGCTTGGGGTGCCGTTGGCGCTGCAGCCGATGTCGGCGCGCACCCTTGACGGTGGCCAGCGGGCCCGGTTGTATCGCGGCCTGGTGGTGGTCGAAAAGACCGGCCCGCACGCCGCCCAGGTGCTGCGCAAGGTTGGCCGCGAGGATGTACTGCTGGTGGCCCAGATCAAGCAGGTCAGCGAGCAGTTGGCCCGGGCCACGCTTTACCTGTTGGCGGACGAGCTGGTGCGTTACCCGGTGACCGAGCAGCAGCAGCGCCTTGCGCAACTCAAGCAGAGCAAGGGGTTTGGTTTCGACATCGCCCTGCAACGGCTGGAGCGGGTCGGCTTGGATGACGACCAGCGGCGGCGGGTAGAGGAGGGCGATACCGTCATGGCCCTGGGCAAGGATGGCGATTCGATCCGGGTGTTCTCCGGGCTCTCGGGGTCACCCTGGGTGCTGGAAATCGGCCCGTTGCATCAGCTCAACCCGTACCCGCCGCAGTTGCTGATCCTGATTGCTTTTCTCGGGCTGTGCCTGATCGGGCTGGTGGTGTATTTGCTGGTGCGCCAGCTGGAGCGGCGTGTGTCGGGCCTGGAGATTGCGGCCACGCGTATTGCCCAGGGCAGCCTGGACACCCGTGTGCCGGCCGGTGACGCCGATTCGGTCGGGCGCCTGGCTGCAGCATTCAATGGCATGGCCGAGCACCTGCAGCGCTCGTTGACCATGCAGCGCGAGCTGGTGCGGGCGGTGTCCCACGAGCTGCGCACACCGGTGGCGCGCCTGCGCTTTGGCCTGGAGATGATCGAGACCGCGAGTACCGACCAAGCCCGCGCCAAGCACCTGGCCGGCATGGATGGCGACATCCAGGACCTGGACAAGCTGGTCGACGAGATGCTGACTTACGCGCGCCTTGAGCAAGGTGCGCCGGCGCTGAAATTCCAGCGGGTCGACCTCGATGCCTTGTTTGACCGGGTGATCGAGGAACTGGCGCCGCTGCGGGCCGGCATCAAGGTGGTACGCGGTGCTTGCCAAGGGGCTGAAACCGATGGGGCCTGGGTCGAGGCCGAGCCGCGCTACCTGCACCGGGCGCTGCAGAACCTGGTGAGCAACGCCATGCGCCATGCCGAAGGCGAAGTTCGGCTCAGTTACCAACTGGGGCAGCAACGCTGCAGGGTCGATGTGGAAGATGACGGGCCAGGCATCCCGGAGGGCGTCTGGGACCGCATCTTCACGCCCTTCACCCGGCTCGACGACAGCCGCACCCGGGCATCCGGCGGGCATGGGTTGGGCCTGTCGATCGTTCGGCGGATCATCTACTGGCACGCTGGCAGGGCCACGGTAGGGCGCAGCGAGGCGCTGGGCGGCGCCTGCTTCAGCCTCAGCTGGCCGCGGGCACAGGCGCCCCAGTAAATCTCAGACGCTGATCAAGCTCAGCAGGTGGCCGTCCTGAAGGCAGAACTGGCCCTGCAGTTCACTGCCGCGTTGCCATTCGGGTGACAGGTCGGTGAGCAGGCGCAGGCGGGCAAAGCCCTCGGCGGCCCACTCCAGCACTTCGGCGTGCTCGAAATAGAAACGCTGGCGAGTCAGCGGGTAGAGGGTCTTGAACAGGCTTTCTTTGAGCGAAAAGGTCAGCGTCACTGTCAGGCCGAGCTGGCGGCGGTCCAGGCGCTCAAGTTCGGCGGGGGTGAGGATTTCCGCCATCAGGCGCTCGGCACGTTCGTCATCCAGCAGCGACTCCTGATCCAGGCCCAGGCCGCGGCAGCTGCCTTGGCCCGCGACAACGGCGGCGGCCCAGCCTTTGCCATGGGTGATCGAGCCGTGGATACCGGCCGGCCAGATGGGCGAGCGGTCTTCGTGGGTGCCCGGCACAAAGTCGCGGCCATCCAGGCGTTGCAAGGCGGCGCGGGCGCAGACACGGCCGGCCAGGTACTCGGCCTGGCGCTTGGCCACCGAGCGTTGCAGGCTGGCACTTTGTGCAATGCCGGTACGCTGGAAGTCGTCGGCAGCCAGGTGGGCCGGGTCGAAGGCACAGCTGACCAACACTGCACCCGGCAACGGGCGGGGCAGGGGCCAGTGGTGCTGAAGTGGGGAGCAGCAGGTGGGAAGTGTGTTCATGGGGGCTATTGTGCCAGCCGCGACGGCTGTGTGGGAGCGGCCTTGCGTCGCGATGGGCCGCAAAGCGGCCCCGGCGATCGTTACTTGAACACGTTCTTGAAGAAGGCCTGCATATCCGCCCATGAGCTTTCATCGGCTGCCTTGTTGTAACCAATGTCCGGCCCACCATGCTCGCCATGGCTCAAACGGTCGGCGTCCGGGTTGGTGAAGCCATGCTTGGCCCCGGGGATGCTGACGAATTTGTAGTTGACCTTGGCCGCGTCCATTTCCGCCTTGAACGCTTCGACCTGTTGTTCGGTGACCATGCTGTCCGCCGCGCCGTGCTCGACCAGTATGTCGGCCCTGACCACGCCCGGCTTGGCTGGCGTCTGGGTGGCCAGCGCGCCATGGAAACTCACCACGCCATCGAGTTTTTCTCCCCGGCGCGCCGCATCGAGCACCACCTTGCCGCCGAAGCAGTAACCCACGGCGCCCAGTTGGTGCTTGTTGACGTTCGGCTGTTTTTTCAGCAACTCCAGGCCAGCGTCGAAGCGCGCGGCCGCCGCAGCCGGGTCTTTCATCGCTTCGGCCATGAACGCCTGAGCATCCTGCGGATGCTCGGTGTGCTTGCCATCGCCATACATGTCGATCGCCAGCGCTTTGTAGCCCAAGGCTGCCAAGTCACGGGCGCGGCGCTTGGCGTAGTCGTTCAGGCCCCACCACTCATGCACCACGACGATCCCCGGGCGTTTGTCGTCCAGCGCATCGTCATAGGCGTAGTAGCCGACATAGCGCTTGCCATCGTCGTCCTGGTAGGGGATCTCGCGGGTCACTACCGCCGCCTGGGCGAGGGCGGCGCTGCACATCAAGGTCAGGGCCAGCAGGGCGCGCATGTTTACTACTCCTTGTCTTGCAGACAGTTCGTTCAGCCCTGGTTCAGCCAGGGTTCAGTCACGGTTCAGGGTGCCCTCCTTACTCTAGCTTCCAGACAGAAACAGCGCATCCAACTGGAGTACGAAGCCATGAAAACCTTCAACACTTTGCTCGCCGCCATGGCCGTCTGCGCCGCAGGCATCACCACCGCCCAGGCCGCCGATGAAAACTTCGCCAGCCTGACCTACGGCCAGACCAGCGATAAAGTCCGCAAATCGGGCCTGTTGCAACGCAACACCGACAACCTGAACGCCGACGGCATCATCGGCAAGGACGACACCTGGGGCGTGCGCGTGGGTAAGATCAACGACCAGGGTCGCTACTACATGACCTACGATAACGTCTCGGGCGACCACAGCGGCCTCAAGTTGCGCCAGGAAAACCTGCTGGGCAGCTATGACCTGTTCCTGCCGGTGGGCGATACCACCAAACTGTTCGGCGGCGGCAGCCTGGGCATGACCAAGCTGACCCAGGATTCCCCAGGTGCCAGCCGTGATACCGATTATGGCTACGCGGTGGGCCTGCAGGCAGGTGTGATCCAGGAGATCACCGACAAGGCATCGGTGGAGATGGGCTACCGTTACCTGCGCACCAATGCTGCCACCGAGGTGGGCGCCAGCGGCGGGCCGAAAGACGGCACCCTGCGCCTGACCAGCAGTGCACAAACTTACCTGTCGGCGAACTACAAGTTCTGAGGTAGTTGTTATCCTGCACTGGCCTCTTCGCAGCGCAAGGCTGCTCCACAGGCACAGTGGTTGCCCGATGTAGGAGCAGCCTTGTGCTGCGAAGAGGCCGGCACAGGCCATATAAACAAGGAGCTGCACATGAAACTGCTGGTGGTCGAGGACGAAGCGCTGCTTCGCCATCACCTCTACACCCGCCTGGGCGAAAGCGGCCACGTGGTCCAGGCTGTCGCCGATGCCGAAGAGGCCCTTTACCAGGCCGAGCAGTACCACTTCGACCTCGCCGTGATCGACCTTGGGCTACCGGGCATGAGCGGCCTGGAACTGATCGGCCGCCTGCGCAGCCAGAACAAGACCTTCCCCATTCTCATCCTCACCGCCCGTGGCAACTGGCAGGACAAGGTCGAAGGCCTGGCCGCCGGTGCCGACGATTACCTGGTCAAACCCTTCCAGTTCGAAGAACTCGAAGCGCGCCTCAACGCGCTGCTGCGCCGCTCCAGCGGGTTCACCCAGTCGACCATCGCCGCAGGCCCGCTGCTGCTCGACCTCAACCGCAAGCAGGCGACCCTGGACGATCAGCCCCTGGCCCTGACCGCCTACGAATACCGCATCCTCGAATACCTCATGCGCCACCACCAGCAGGTGGTGGCCAAGGACCGCCTGATGGAGCAACTCTACCCAGGCGATGAAGAACGTGACCCCAATGTCATCGAGGTGCTGGTCGGGCGCCTGCGCCGCAAGCTGGAAGGTGATAACGGCTTCAAACCGATCGACACGGTGCGTGGCCTGGGTTACCTGTTTACCGAGCGCTGCCGATGATCCGTTCCCTGCGGGTGCGCCTGATGTTGGCGGCCGCAGTGCTGGCGCTGCTGTTCATGCTGGCGCTGCTGCCTGCCTTGCAGAAGGCGTTCAGCCTTGCCCTGCAGGAATCCATCGAGCAACGCCTGGCCTCGGACGTGACCACGCTGATCTCCGCCGCCCGCATCGAGCGCGGCCAGTTGCAGATGCCGACGCTGCTGCCGGACGAACGCTACAACCTGCCCTACACCGGCCTGCTCGGCTATATCTTTGACCGCGACGGCAACCTGGTGTGGCAGTCGCGGGCCACCGCAGACCAGAACATCAACTACCGCCCCCGCTATGACGGCCGTGGCAACGAATTCGCCCGCATCCATCAAGGCGATGGCGAAGAGTTCTTCGTCTATGACGTCGAGATCAAGCTGCTTGGCGGCCAGAGCGCGGCCTACAGCATCGTTGCGCTGCAACCGGTGCGCGAGTACCAGCACACCCTCGATGGCCTGCGCGAAAAGCTCTACCTGGGGTTTGGCGCAGCCTTGCTGGCGCTGCTGGTGCTGTTGTGGGCCGGCCTGACCTGGGGCCTGCGTTCGCTGCGGCGGCTGAGCCGCGAGCTGGACGAGGTCGAGGCCGGCGCGCGTGACGGGTTGAGCCGCGAGCACCCCCGTGAGCTGCTGCGCCTGACCGGGTCGTTGAACCGCCTGCTGCACAGCGAGCGCGAGCAGCGCCAGCGCTACCGTGACTCCCTGGATGACTTGGCGCACAGTCTGAAGACACCGCTGGCGGTGTTGCAAGGGGTGGGCGAGAGCCTGCGCCAGCGCAGCGGTGAGCGCGAGCAGGCGCGCGTGCTGCAAAGCCAGATTGAGCGCATGAGCCAGCAGATCGACTACCAACTGCAGCGCGCCAGCCTGCGCAAGAGCGGCCTGGTGCGTCACAGCGTGCAACTCAAGCCCTTGCTCGACAGCTTGTGCAGCACCTTGGCCAAGGTCTACCGCGACAAGCAGGTCAGCGTCGCGCTGGACATACCCGAGGCCGCGCAGCTGCCGATGGAGCAGGGCGCGCTGCTGGAACTGCTCGGCAACCTGCTGGAGAACGCCTACCGGTTGAGCCTGGGGCACGTACGGGTGAGCCTGGAAGAGGCGCCAGGCCAACTGACGCTGTGCATCGAAGACGATGGGCCAGGGGTGCCGGCCGATCAGCGCGAGCGGATTCTGGAGCGCGGCGAGCGGCTGGACAGCCAGCACCCGGGGCAGGGCATCGGGCTGGCGGTGGTCAAAGACATCGTCGACAGCTATGACGCCGGCTTGAGCCTGGGTGATTCGCCGCTGGGTGGCGCGGCGTTCCGGATCACCTTCACGCTGGATTGATCGGCAGTACCCGCCCTTTCACAGGCATGCACATGCTTGAGTGCAGTGCCCCCTCTGTGGGAGCGGGTTCACCCGCGAAAGGGCCGTACCGCCATACACTATGGGCGGATTCCCGCCATCACCCCTGGTACAAATTCCGCCACCGGGCGGAAATCCGCCAGCCTTCCTCAGCTTTTTCGCCCTGTCGTTGGGCACTTACCCCTAGCAATCTCGGCCTTTGCACCCTTCATGGGCATTTTGGCATTGCCCTTGCTATTGATCCTGGCAGAGGCCTGCCCAGGCAGCTCGAACACAACGACAAATCCCTCCATGTGCAGGAGGGTTAGCGATTCAGGTGCCCCATCACCCTGGGAAGGGTGAACCGGCACACTTGAGGAAATTAGCCATGACGACACGTCAGCCGCTGTACAAATCCCTGTATGTCCAGGTGTTGGTCGCCATCACCATCGGCATCCTGCTCGGCCACTTCTATCCCGAAACCGGCGTTGCCCTCAAACCCCTGGGTGACGGGTTCGTCAAACTGATCAAAATGGTCATCGCCCCGATCATCTTCTGCACCGTGGTCAGCGGCATCGCTGGCATGCAGAGCATGAAGTCGGTAGGCAAGACCGGCGGCTACGCGCTCCTGTACTTTGAAATCGTCTCCACCATCGCCCTGATCATCGGCCTCGTCGTCGTCAACGTGGTCAAGCCAGGCGCTGGCATGCACATCGACGTCACCACCCTGAACGCCAGCAGCGTGGCCGCTTATGCCGCCGCCGGCGCGCAGCAGACCACCGTTGGCTTCCTGCTCAACATCATCCCCAACACTGTGGTCGGTGCCTTCGCCAACGGCGATATCCTGCAAGTGCTGATGTTCTCGGTGATCTTCGGCTTCGCCCTGCACCGCCTGGGCAGCTACGGCAAGCCGGTGCTCGACCTGATCGATCGCTTCGCCCATGTCATGTTCAACATCATCAACATGATCATGAAGCTGGCCCCGGTCGGTGCCTTCGGTGCCATGGCCTTCACCATCGGCCAGTACGGCGTGGGTTCGCTGGTGCAACTGGGCTACCTGATGGCCTGCTTCTACGTGACCTGCCTGCTGTTCGTCCTGGTGGTCCTCGGCGGTATCTGCCGCGCTCACGGCTTCAGCGTCCTCAAGCTGATCCGCTACATCCGCGAAGAGCTGATGATCGTGCTGGGCACGTCTTCTTCTGAGTCCGCGCTGCCACGTATGCTGGCGAAGATGGAGCGCCTGGGTGCGAAGAAATCGGTGGTTGGCCTGGTCATCCCGACGGGCTACTCGTTCAACCTGGACGGCACCTCGATCTACCTGACCATGGCCGCCGTGTTCATCGCCCAGGCGACTGACACCACCATGGACATCACCCACCAGATCACCCTGCTGCTGGTACTGTTGGTGGCGTCCAAAGGCGCTGCTGGCGTGACCGGTTCGGGCTTCATCGTGCTGGCAGCCACCCTGTCGGCGGTTGGCCACCTGCCGGTTGCCGGCCTGGCGCTGATCCTGGGCATCGACCGCTTCATGTCCGAAGCCCGTGCCTTGACCAACTTGGTCGGTAACGCCGTTGCCACCGTGGTCGTGGCCAAGTGGGTCAACGAAATGGACAACGACAAGCTGGCTTCGGAGCTGGCATCTGGCGGCGCACCGCTGGAAGACACCCGTCCGACCGACGACCTGGGCGTGGCTGAAGGCCCGGCTCGCTGATCGCGGTTAGGCAATGAAAAAAGGCGACCTTCGGGTCGCCTTTTTTGTGCACGCTCGGATCAATGATCCAGCACGACTTCCAGCACGCGGATCAGCGCCGGCTGCGGATAATGCCAGCGCACCTGTACATCCCAGAACTTGACCCCATACACCCGCTCCGGTGGTGGCACCTGATACGCCGGCCGCGGGTCTTGCCCGAGGCACTGCTCGATCAGCTCCACCAGTGGCTCGCCCAGGCGCAGCGCATGCGCGTGGGCCTGGGGCAGGGCATCGTCGTGCCATTGCACGGCAATGGCGGCGGGCGCTTCGCTGGCCATCTGGTTACTGGCACCGGCAATGCTGTCGGCATAGGGTACGTAAGGCTTGATATCCAGCACCGGGGTGCCATCGAGCAGGTCGATCCCGGACAGCAGCAGGCGCCCAGGCTCCACGCCTTCCAGGCGTACCACCGACTGGCCAATACCATTGGGCCTGTGGGTGGCACGGGTGGCGAACACGCCCATGCTCTTGTTGCCGCCCAGGCGCGGTGGGCGCACTTTCAGGCGTGGCTTGTCTTCAAGAGCCTGGTGGAACAGAAACAACAGCCAGACATGGCTGACCTGCTCCAGGCCCGCCACGGCATCACCCTGATCGAACGGCGGCAGCAGCTCCAGCACGCCACGCGCCGCAGGTGCCAGGTGGGGCTGGCGCGGGATGGCGAACTTTTCCTTGAAGCAGGAGCGGACAATGCCGACCGGTGAAACCGTATGCTGCATGGCCACTTAGCCGCGCACGCGCAGGGTCAGGCCCTTGAGGAAGTTGCGCAGCAGCTGGTCGCCGCAGGGCCGGTAGTTGTCATGGCCGACCTTGCGGAACAGCGCGCTGAGTTCGGGTTTGGAGACCGGGAAGTTGACCGACTTGAGTATCGCGTGCAGGTCTTCTTCCTTGAGCTCGAACGCCACGCGCAGCTTTTTCAGAATGGTGTTGTTGGTCACCGGCAGCTCGACCGGCTGTTGCGGGCGGCTGTCGTCCTTGCCGCGGCGATGAATCACCAGGCCATCCAGAAAGTGCGCCATGACCGGGTCGGGGCAGCGCACGAAGCCGGGCTCTTCCTCTTTCTTGAGGTAGCTGGCCAGGGTCTCGGCGCTGACCTCCAGGCCCGACAGCTTGATGATGCCGACCATTTTGGCATCGTTGATCTTGAGCATGTAGCGCAGGCTGCGCAGTACATCGTTGTGGTTCATTTGACTGAAATCCTGTTCTGAGCCGTGCCATCCGGCGCGGCGGTATTGCTTAGAAACGTTCGCTGGTAGCCATGTAGCGCCACTGTCCCAGTGGCAGCTTGCCCATGGACACACCGCCCAGGCGAATGCGGCGCATGCTGATTATCTGCAGGCGCAGGCTGGCGCACAGTTCGGAAATCTGCCCCGGCTGCGGGTTTTTCAAGGCCAGGCGCAGGTGGGTTTCGTTCTGCCAGCTGGCTTTGGCCTTGGGTAACTCCCGGTCATTGCGCATCACACCACGGGCCAGGCGCTCCAGCGCCTGCGGGGTGGCTTCGCCGCTGACTTCGATGATGTATTCCTGCTCCAGGCGGCGCAGGTCGGCGTCGATCTTGCGCGCTACGCGCCAATCCTGGGTGAAAATCTGCAGGCCGCTGGCGCCACGCTCGAGGGGGGCAATGCAGGACAGCTTGGTGAAGTGCCCATGCAGCGGCCGAACACCTTCACGGTGCGCCTCGCTGAGGGTGTCCATGGTCATGCTGATACGGGCCGACTCGGTGTCCAGGCCGGCAGGTTGGTTGAGCAGGAGGGTCACGGGTTCGAGGTTTTCGGCGCGCGCACCGGGCAGCAGCTCGACCTGTTGGCCGTCGACCTTGAACTGTGGCTGCTCGACCACCACGCCATCGACCGTGACCCAGCCGCCTTCGATGTACAGCTCGGCTTCGCGGCGGGAACAGCCGAATTGCTCGATAAGGCGTTTGGACAGGCGGACGGGCTCAGACATGACGGTGATTCGCAAAGGCAGGGAAAGGCCGCCATTGTACCTGCCTGGGCGGTCGAGGGGCTGGGAATCTGTGTCATTTACGCCGTTTTGGCGAGACAACACGGCAGAAGCGTCAGGCCCCTGCGCGGATCAGCCGCAGGTGCAGCAAAGGGTAGGGCTGCCCCAGCCCATCGGTCTGCGAACGGCCAACTACCTCAAAACCTTCGTGCAGGTAGAACCCCAGCGCCTGCGGGTTCTGCTCGTTGACATCCAGGCGTTCGGCATTCAGTTCATCGATGGCGTAATGCAGCAGCCGTTTACCAATGCCCTTGCCACGGTATGAGGGCGCGACGAACAGCATGTCCACCCGGCCATTGGCCACGCCGGCAAAGCCCTGGATGCGTTGCTGTGAGTCCTTGCAGCAAATCAGCATCACCGCATCGAGGTAGCGGTGCAGCACATGTTCGCGCAGCAGCAGGATATAGGCATCAGGCAGGAAATCGTGGGTCGCGCGCACCGAGTCTTCCCAAACCTGGGTCAGCTCGGGGTAGTCGCGCAGATGGGGGGTGTGCAGCGTCGAAACCTGGCGCATCCGTGTAATCCTCCTGGGGACTGAGGAAAACGATAGATGCAAATGCAAAGGTCGGCGTCAGATCAGCCTAACCATTCCACTGGAGCAGCCTTGTGCTGCGAAGAGGCCAGTGGCAACGCCGTAAATCTTCGCTGCTAGCACCGGCCTCTTCGCAGCACAAGGCTGCTCCTACCGGGAGTGCGCATGACCGGAGGGTGTGGGCGGACGTGGCAACACAAGGGGCGCAATGCGCCCCCGGTATTTCAGCGCTTTGCGTTGATCAGACAGGCTCTGCCCACATGTCGTACTCGTCGGCATCCACCACCCGGCAACGCACTTTGTCGCCGGGTTTGAAGCCATGGTCGCCATCGATGAACACGCTGCCGTCGATCTCTGGCGCATCGAAGAAGCTGCGGCCTACCGAACCTTGCTCCTCGACTTCGTCGATCAGCACTTCGATCTCTTTGCCGATGCGCAGCTGCAGGCGCGCGCTGCTGATGGCTTGCTGATGCGCCATGAAGCGGTCCCAGCGGTCCTGCTTGACGTCATCCGGCACTTCGTCCAGGCCCAGGTCGTTGGCCGGGGCGCCTTCGACAGGTGAATACTGGAAGCAGCCGACGCGGTCGAGCTGGGCTTCGGTCAGCCAGTCGAGCAGGTACTGGAAGTCTTCTTCGGTTTCGCCAGGGAAGCCGACGATGAAGGTCGAACGGATCACCAGCTCAGGGCACTGCTCGCGCCAGTTCTTGATGCGCGCCAGGGTACGGTCTTCGAAGGCCGGGCGCTTCATCGACTTGAGCACTTTCGGGCTGGCGTGCTGGAAGGGGATATCCAGGTACGGCAGGATCTTGCCGGCGGCCATCAGTGGGATCACGTCGTCGACGTTCGGGTACGGGTACACATAATGCAGGCGGACCCAGGCGCCCAGGCTGCTCAGCGCTTCGCACAGCTCGAGCATGCGAGTCTTGACCGGGCGGCCGTTCCAGAAGTCGGTCTTGTACTTCACGTCGACGCCGTAGGCGCTGGTGTCCTGGGAAATCACCAGGATCTCCTTGACGCCCGCCTTGACCAGGCGCTCGGCCTCGCTCAACACTTCACCCACCGGGCGGCTGACCAGTTTGCCGCGCATCGACGGGATGATGCAGAAGCTGCAGCTGTGGTTGCAGCCTTCGGAAATCTTCAGGTAGGCGTAGTGACGCGGGGTCAGCTTGACGCCTTGAGGCGGCACCAGGTCGATCAGCGGGTTGTGGTCCTGGCGTGGCGGCACCACTTCGTGCACGGCGTTGACCACTTGTTCGTACTGCTGCGGGCCGGTAACCGACAACACACTCGGGTGCACATCACGGATGCTGCCTTCCTCGACACCCATGCAACCGGTGACGATGACCTTGCCGTTTTCCTTGATCGCTTCGCCGATCACTTCCAGCGACTCGGCCTTGGCGCTGTCGATGAAGCCGCAGGTGTTGACCACCACCACGTCGGCGTCCTCGTAGGTGGGCACGACTTCATAACCTTCCATGCGCAGCTGGGTCAGAATGCGCTCGGAATCGACCAGGGCTTTTGGGCAACCCAGGCTTACGAAACCTACCTTAGGAGTGGCGGGAGTGGTGGACATGACTAACCTCGGTATTGAATACAGGTCGCCCGACCGGAAACGGGGGCGATCTTGACGGGCGCTTTTTGGCGCCTCTGATCAAAAAGTGCGCAATTCTAGCGAGCGCAAGGTCGCTTGACTAGCAGAAATACGACGAACGCTGCGCTATGCTTCGCGCCGTTGCGTCCGGGTATCTGCCATGCCCTGGCGTGGGGGTGAATTCTATCGGCCGAGAGGGCCGTCTGCGGGAGTGGTCGATGGTTCAGGCAAGCAGTCATGCCGAAGGCGGGCACGAGGGGAAGCAGGGTGCGACGCGGTCGCTGGGCCTGCTCGTGGCGGCGGTCGGGGTGGTCTATGGCGATATCGGCACCAGCCCGCTGTATACGCTCAAAGAAGTCTTTACCGGTGGCTACGGCGTGCCGGTCAACCATGACGGTGTGCTGGGGATCCTGTCGCTGATCCTCTGGTCGCTGCTGTGGGTGGTGTCGTTCAAATACGTGATGTTCATCCTGCGTGCCGACAACCAGGGCGAGGGCGGCACCATGGCGCTTACCGCGCTGGCGCGGCGGGCCACGGCGGCCCATCCGCGGCTGCGTACGCTGATGGTCATCTGCGGGCTGATCGGCGCTTCGCTGTTCTATGGCGACAGCATGATCACCCCGGCGGTGTCGGTCCTGTCGGCGGTCGAGGGCATGGGCCTGGCTTTCGACGGCATCGATCACTGGGTGGTGCCCATTTCGCTGGTGGTGCTGGTAGCGCTGTTCCTGGTGCAAAAGCATGGCACCGACAAGATCGGCAAGCTGTTTGGCCCGATCATGGTGGCCTGGTTCGTGGTGCTGGGGGCCTTGGGGGTGCATGGCATCTCGCAAAGCCCTGAAGTGCTCAGGGCATTCAACCCCGGTTGGGCGGTGAACTTCTTCATTGTTCACCCCGGCATGGGCGTGGCCATTCTTGGTGCCGTGGTGCTGGCGCTGACCGGTGCCGAGGCGCTGTACGCCGACATGGGCCACTTCGGCCGCAAGCCGATTGCCCGCGCCTGGTTCGCCCTGGTGCTGCCGGCGCTGGTGCTCAACTACTTTGGCCAGGGTGCAATACTGCTGCAAAACCCGGAGGCGGCGCGCAACCCCTTCTACCTGCTGGCACCGTCCTGGGCGTTGCTGCCGCTGGTGGGGTTGGCGACCATGGCCACGGTGATCGCCTCGCAAGCCGTGATTTCCGGGGCCTTCTCCCTGACGCGCCAAGCCATCCAGCTGGGCTACATACCGCGCATGCAGATCCAGCACACGTCCAGTGATGAACAGGGGCAGATCTACATCGGTGCGGTGAACTGGACGTTGATGGTCGGTGTGGTGTTGCTGGTCATCGGTTTTGAATCGTCCGGCGCCCTGGCCGCGGCCTATGGTGTGGCGGTCACCGGCACCATGCTGATGACCACCATCCTGGTGTCGTCGGTGATGCTGCTGTTGTGGAAATGGCCGCCGGTGCTGGCAGTGCCGATTCTGCTGGGCTTTTTGTTCGTGGACGGGCTGTTCTTCGCCGCCAACGTGCCGAAGATCGTGCAGGGCGGTGCCTTCCCGGTGTTGGCGGGCGGCGTGTTGTTCCTGTTGATGAGCACCTGGAAGCGCGGCAAGCAGATTCTTGTCGAGCGCATCGATG
The DNA here is from genome assembly GCF_059025405.1 of Pseudomonas sp. 5.2. Lineage (NCBI taxonomy): Bacteria > Pseudomonadati > Pseudomonadota > Gammaproteobacteria > Pseudomonadales > Pseudomonadaceae > Pseudomonas > Pseudomonas sp. 5.2. The sequence goes on along the minus strand of NZ_JBYBHH010000018.1, from coordinate 94,953 downwards.
AAGGCGCGCTGCCGCTGCCGGTGTTCATCAGCAGCATCCGCATCCAGCCGCCGCACCGGGTTGAAGGGACGGCGGTGTTCCTGACGGCGCGCCCCGACGCCGTGCCCCATGCGCTGCTGCACAACATGTTGCACAACCAGGTGCTGCACAGCCAGGTGGTGCTGCTGACGGTGGTCAGCGAGGACCAGCCACGGGTACCGGAGCAGGAGCGTTTCGAGGTGGAGGCCTATGGCGACGGGTTCTTCCGCGTGCTGTTGCACTTTGGCTTCATGGACGAGCCGGACGTGCCGGCGGCGTTGAAGCTGTGCCACCTGGAAGACCTGGATTTCAGCCCGATGCGCACGACGTACTTCCTCAGCCGCGAAACCGTCATTGCGTCGCGGCTGGAGGGCATGTCGCGCTGGCGCGGGAACCTGTTTGCGTTTCTGCTGAAGAACGCCAACGGCAATCTGCGCTTCTTCAATCTACCGTTGAACCGGGTGATCGAGCTGGGGACCCAGGTCGAGATCTGAGCAAAGGTCGGGCTGCTGGAATTGCGCAGCCCGTTCTGGCTTCATCGCCGGCAAGCCGGCTCCCACAGGTTCAACAGCGCCCTCAAGCGCTGCACACTTCCTGTGGGAGCAACTGTCTTGTGGTGCTCGTTCCGGCCTCTTCGCGGGCAAGCCCGCTCCCACAGTTGCGGCGCTAGACTTGGAGGCTACAGAGTTCGGGTGGGAGCCGGCTTGCCGGCGATTGGGCCGCATGGCGGCCCCTTTCTATCAGTTCTGCTCCGCCACGCTCGACTTGCCCTGGCGCGTCTCGATCTCGCCGATCAGGCGCTTGGCCAGCGCGGGGTAGTTCTCATCGAAGTGGTGCCCCCCCGGTAGCTTCAGTCGCTCACCGACGGCCGTCTTGTCGGTGCAGCCGCTTTCGTCGGTCTCTTCCACGCCGTAGACGCACACCACTTTGGACGCTGGCAGCCTGGCCATTTCCGGCCCGGTTGGCGCCTCCTGGCCCTCTTTACCCAGCCAGCCCTCGACCTCGATCTCGAAGCTGCCGCTGCGGGCGAAGGCCAGTAGCATCACCGCGTCGATGCGTTGCTGGTCTTCGGCCGGCAGGCGGTTGTAGATGGCGGGCAGCACGTCGGCGCCAAACGAATAGCCGGTCAATACAAAACGCTTGGTACCCCATTTCTGACGATAGTGCTGCATCAGTTCCGACAGGTCGGCGGCGCTCTGTTCCGGGGTCTTGTGTTGCCAGTAATAGCGCAGGGTGTCGATACCGACCACCGGGTAGCCCAGCTTGGCCATTTCCCCGGCCACGTCCCGGTCCAGGTCGCGCCAGCCACCGTCCCCGGACAGGAACAGGGTGACGGTGTCGGTGGTTTGCCCAGCCGGCACCTCGACCACCGGGATGGCCAGGGCGTTGCCGTCATGCCCGACCAGGGCTTGGGTCAGCTGCGATTTGAGTACCTGGGGCAAGTGGATGTCGTAATCGCTGATGCTGGTTTCAGCGTTGGCCTGGTCGCGCACGAAGGCGGCGCTGGCGTCATCCGGGTTGTCGTTCCAGGCGACGTTCCAGTGGCCGTGGGCCGCCGACTTGGGCAGCGTGGCCTGGCAGCCGGGTTGCTCCAGGGTGAAGTCGACGGAAATGGCCCGCGCCTTGTCGTCAGTCTGTGCGGCCAGCCAGCGCCAGGCTTGTGCCGCACCCGGGCCGATGCCGGCTACCAGGGTCGGTTTCTCGGCGAGCTGGGTCACTGCCAGGTCCAGCGCTTGCTGCTGCTTGCTGCAGTCGCTAGGCGGCAGGATCACCTGCACCAGCTGGGCTTCCCCGGCCTGGCTCAGGTCCAGCAACTGCTTGTCGGTCAGGGCCTGGTCCTGGGGGACGCCGATGGCGACCCGGGCTTTGGCGTGCACGCCAGGGGTGACACGGGTGATGTGGGTGTCATTCAGGGTCAATTGCTCAAGGCGCGCCTCGGGGGCCGGGCGCGTCCATAGCCAGAAGGCCGCGGCCCCGCCAAGGGCGGCCAGCAGCAGCGCAATCACCAGGTACAGCCAATAGCGTCGGATCATCAGCGTTTCACCAATCCAGTCAGGCCGCCAGCAATCAGGGCGGCAGTGTCGGCCAGTGCCACCAGCGGGTCGAGCCCTGCTGGCACAGCCATGTAACGGGGTTCCCAGTCCGGTTGGAACTTGTCCTTGAAGCGTCGAAGCCCCTGGAAGTTGTAGAGCTGTTCGCCGCGGCGGAACACCATTGAGCCCAGGCGTTGGGTCAACGGCGCGCCACGCCTCGGCTGCAACCCGGAAAGCGGGACCATGCCCAGGCTGAAACGGCCGTAGTCATGGCTTTTGTAGTGCAGGATCAGGCCGATCATCATGAATTCCATGGTCAGCTTCGGCGCTTCTGGGTGGGCCCGCATCAGGTCGAGGCTGGCCAGCTCGTTGCTGTGGGTTTCCAGCAGGTTGGCAAACGCCACGGGCCGGCCCTGGAAGCGAATCAGGGCAATCCGGAAATGCTGCAGGTACTCGGGGCTGAAGCGCCCGAGCGAGAAGCCTTTCTCGCGCACGTTCTTGCCGCTGAGCCAGGCATCGGAGATTTCCTTGAGCTCTGCCAGTGGGGCGTGACCGGGCTCATGGATCTCCAGGCTAAGGCCGTCACGGCCGCCACGGTTCCAGGTGTAGCGCAGGTCCTTCATCTCCTTGCCCTTGGCGTCGAGGTCGAAACGGCGCAGGTCGACCCGGGCTTCCTCGCCCAGCTTGAGGGCGGTCAGGCCAATGTCCATATAGAAGGGCAGGTTCTCTGCGCGTACCTGATAGAACACCGGCCGGGCGTGGTGCAGGTCGCACAGGTCACGGAACTGCCAGATCATCTCGGCGCGCTCCTGTGCGGGCCCGATCGGGTCATACAGGGCCACCAAGCTGCGACCGCGACGGGCATACATCAGGAAGGCGTTGTCGCGTGGGTGGAACAGCAAGGCCTTGTCCCCCGTCAGCGCCAGGCCGCCATCGGGCTGGTCGGACGCCAGCAGAATGCGGTTGGCGCGTTGCAGCTCTTCGTCATCGGGCAGGTGGATGACCGGCGGTGCGGTGCGCAGCAGCCAGGTCAGGGCCACGGCCACCAGCAGCACGGCGCTGCCCATGGCTGCCCGCAGGCCGCGCGGGGCATCGGCATCCAGGGTGAACTGCCACCACAGCTGGTGGCTGTAGGGCACATCCTGGTAGGCAAACAGCAGCAGCCACACCGAAGCACCCACCACACAGGCGCTGGCCACCAGGAACACCGGCGAGAAGGGCAGCTCCAGCAAGCGGCTGGGGCGGTAGAAGGAGCGGCGGAACAGGGCAAGCAGGGCGGCGGTGAACGTGAGCAGGCACGCCTCTTCCCAGTCAAAGCCCTTGAGCAGCGAGAGCAAGGCACCGACCAGCAGCAATGTGGTGGTCAGCAGCCAGGCCGCCGACAGGCGCCGGCGCAGCCCTTGGGCCAACAGCAGGCAGAGCACGCCGATCAGGCTGGCGCCGAAGTGCGAGGCATCGATCAGGCGATGGGGCACCAGAAACCCCATGTGCTCCAGGCGCGTGTCGATCTCCGGCGTGGCACCGGAGAACAGCAGCACGACGCCGGACAGGAACACCAGGATCGACAGCACCGGCGCGGCCAGCCCTGAAGCTACCTTGATCGCCTGTTGCGCGAACAGCAGGCGCCGTGCCTCGTTGGCCAACAACAGCACGCAGGCCAGCAGCAGCGGCAATACCACGTAGATCAGGCGATACAGCAACAAGGCTGCTGCCAGTGGCGCGGCGCCCAACTGGTCGGCAAAGGCTGCCAGCAAGATCGCCTCGAACACCCCGACACCGCCGGGTACATGGCTGAGCACGCCAGCGGCCAAGGCCAGCAGGTACACCAGGATGAACGCGCCAAAGGGCGGTGCTTCGGGCAGCAGCAGGTACAGCACGGTGGCTGCGGCGGCCACGTCCAAGGCAGTGATCAGCAATTGCAGTGCAGCCAGGCGGGCACCCGGCAGGCGCAGCGTGCGGCGGCCCAGTTGCACCAACAGGTTATCGGCCACGGGTTGTTCGGCCAGGCGCCTGCGATAGAGCCCGATCACCAACACTGCAAACAGCACCAGTACAGCAGCTGCGATACCCGCCAACAGGCCCGGCGAAAGGCCCAGCGCCGTGGAGGCGGCGGGTAGATCGCTCAAGGTCGCCAAGGCAGCCAGGGGCGGCAACGCACACCCCAGCGACAGGCTGGCAAAAACGGTCATCCGCGCGACTTCGGCAGCCCCAAGGCCCTGGCGTGCATACAGGCGGTAGCGTACCGAACCACCCGACAGCATCGACAGGCCGATGGCGTTACCGATGGCGAAGGCGCTGAAGCCGCCCAGGACCAGGCTCCTCGCGGGCAGTTTCACGCCGGCATAGCGGCTGGCCGACCATTCGTACCCCAGCAGGATCACGAACCCGACGACCGTCGCCAGCAACGCACCGAGCAACGACTGCGTCGGCACGCTGAGCATGGCATCGTGCAGTGCATAGATGTCCAGCTCGCTCAGCAGGTGGCGGCAGGCAACCAGCGCCATGGCGAACAGCACCAGCGTCACCGCCAGGCCAATGGGCTGACGATAGCGGCTCAAGCGCTCGATCATGGGCAGGCGCTGCGCAGCAGTCGGTAGCGCCGATGCGAGGGGCACCGGAGGTTCAGGGTTGTGGGAAGTCATCGATTGGTACCCCGAGCCGGCAGCGCGAGGTAGGGGAGAGGTGCGGCCAAGTGAAAGTCCCTTAGGAAAACGTATCCAATAGTACTCCGTGCACAGGCGCTTTCAGCGTTCTGGCCGGGTTAAAGATAGTTCATCCTGAGAGGGGTATCTCAAGCCTGAGGGGCAGGCGAGTGGCAGGTTAGTGCTTTGGCGATGGAAACCGTGGGGCCATAAAACAACAAACCCCGCGCTGCTGTTACACAGGCGGGGTTTGTTCTGACGAATATGGTTGCGGGAGCCGGATTTGAACCGACGACCTTCGGGTTATGAGCCCGACGAGCTACCAGACTGCTCCATCCCGCGTCAGAGGTGCGCATTCTACAGCTTGTTGAATCTGTGTAAAGCGTTAATTGTTGATTTCTCAACCTTTTTTCTTCTGCATCATTTTCGATGCAAAGAAAAAGGCCACTGCGTTAACAGTGGCCTTCTCTTTGTTTGGTTGCGGGAGCCGGATTTGAACCGACGACCTTCGGGTTATGAGCCCGACGAGCTACCAGACTGCTCCATCCCGCGTCTGTGGGGCGGATTCTACAGTTTATTGACGGTGTGTCAAGCGTTAGCTCTTGATTTATCGTCAATTTTCCACAATGACTTTTTCGAGGCCAAAGAAAAAGGCCACTGCGTTAACAGTGGCCTTTTCTCGAATCTGGTTGCGGGAGCCGGATTTGAACCGACGACCTTCGGGTTATGAGCCCGACGAGCTACCAGGCTGCTCCATCCCGCGCCTGTGAGATCGAATTCTACGGATTTCCCGCCCTATGTCAAGCATTATTCCAAGAAAACCCTTTTTCGTTCAAACCCTTAGCGTTTGAGCAAGGCGCGCGGGGCAGGCGCGGCGGGCCTTGCAGGCCAATTGTCGAGGGATGCGCCGTGCAGGCTGTTGCGCCAGAGGGGCCATGCGATACTATCTGTATGAATCTACAGTACTGACGGTCATCCATGTCCTTGCGCAAGATCATCCATGTCGACTGCGATTGCTTCTACGCCGCGATCGAGATGCGTGATGACCCGCGCCTGGCCGGTCGGCCCATGGCGGTCGGCGGGTCGGCCGACCATCGCGGGGTCATCGCCACCTGCAACTATGAAGCCCGTGCCTATGGCGTGCGCTCGGCCATGTCCTCGCGCCATGCGCTCAAGCTGTGCCCTGACTTGTTGATCGTCAAACCCCGTTTTGAAGCCTATCGCGAGGCATCTCGGGAGATTCACGCCATTTTTCGCGATTACACCGAGCTGATCGAGCCCTTGTCGCTGGATGAAGCCTACCTGGATGTCAGCGACAGCCAGTGGTACGCCGGTAGCGCGACACGGATTGCCGAGGACATTCGCCGGCGCGTCGCCCGTACCTTGCATATCACGGTGTCGGCGGGTGTCGCCCCCAACAAGTTCCTGGCCAAGATCGCCAGTGACTGGCGCAAGCCCAATGGCCTGTTCGTCATCACCCCGGGGGAGGTCGAGGCGTTTGTCGCGGCCCTGCCCGTCGCCCGGTTGCATGGGGTGGGCAAGGTCACGGCGGACAAGCTGGCGCGCTTGGGTATCGATACCTGCCTGGACCTGCGCGCGTGGTCCCGCCTGGCCCTGGTGCGTGAGTTCGGCAGTTTTGGTGAGCGGCTTTGGGGGCTGGCGCGGGGGGTTGATGAGCGTGCTGTGCACAATGACAGCCGCAGGCAATCGGTCAGCGTGGAAAATACCTACGATACCGATCTGCCGGACCTGGCCAGTTGCCTAGAGCGTCTTCCCGCGTTGCTCGACAGCCTTAATGAGCGCATTGCCCGCATGGACAGCAGCTACCGGCCGGACAAACCTTTCGTCAAGGTCAAGTTCCATGACTTCAGCCAGACGACGATGGAGCAGGCGGGGGCAGGCAGGGACCTGGAAAGTTACCGGCAATTAATGAAGCAGGCCTTCGCGCGGGGTGACAAGCCGGTGCGCTTGCTGGGTGTCGGGGTCAGGTTGCGGGATTTGCGCGGTGCGCATGAGCAACTGGAGCTGTTCCCACCTAAATGAACAAGGGCCGCTAAGCGGCCCCTTTCATTTATTGCACGCCTGGGTCAGCTACCAGCCGCCCGGTGGCCTTGGTCAGGGATTGCAGGAATTCCTGCTGCAGTTCCGGATCGTTGCGCGTCAGCTCGATCAGGCTCTGCTCCATTTCACTGGCTTCCTCTTCCAGGCCCAGTTCGGACAGGCGTTTGACCCGGTGCACCCACTGGCTGACATCATCGTCTTCCAGGTCGTCGAAGATCAGCTCGTGCGCTTCAAGCAGCTTGTTGCGCAGCGTGGCGCTGACCAGCAGGCTGGCGTCACCGCGCACCGCATTGTCCTCATCGACCACCTGCAGGTGCAGGGTGCCAATGTGGTTGAGGTTTTGCTCGGAGAACGGGCTGTCGAGCAGGTTCAGGCGCAGCACGCCGTTTCTGTCGGTGGTCAGCTCGTGGGTGAGTTTGCCGGCCTTGACTTCGACCAGGCGCTCGCTCCAGGGAAGGCTGGTGGACTCCTCGCGCTGGTCCTTCTGCACTTCGCTGATCCCGGCAAGGTTCTGCTGGGCGCGACCGTTGGACTGCACGTTCATGAACGGGTTAAGCCCCGCCACGCCGTAGCTGAGCCAGTCGTGGGTCACGCTTTCAGGCAGGTTGCCCAAGGCGAACACGTTGACCACGTTGGCACCTACGCCCGCTACGACAGCCACCGCACCCAGTGGGATCTCGTAGATCTCCCGCCAAGGCTGGTAGGGCGTGTAGCGGTCGTAGCGCCGGGTAACTTCGAACTCGGTGACTTCGAAGCGCTTCAGCTCATGCACGCGCACACGTCGTTGCGGCAGCTCCATCACCTTCGGCTCGCCGACATCGATCTGCAGACTGTGTTCGAGCAGTTTTCGCTCGACGCGCTCCTCGTGCTCGCTGCGCTGGGACATCTGGTTGGCGCAGCCGCTGATGAGCAGGGCGCCGCACAGTGCGGCGCCCCCCAGGGGAAAGGTACTTCGCTTGGACATGATCACTCGTGCATTGATTATCAGCGGCGAACGCGGGCCTGCAGGAACGACAGCACTTCATTGAGTGGCAGCGCTTGAGCATCCTGATCGGTGCGGTGCTTGTATTCCAGGTTGCCTTCGGCCAGGCCGCGGTCACTGACGACGATGCGGTGCGGGATGCCGATCAGCTCCATGTCGGCAAACTTGATGCCTGGGCTGGTCTTCTTGTCGCGGTCATCCAACAGCACTTCGAAGCCGGCGGCAGTCAGTTCGGCGTACAGCTTGTCGGTCGCTTCGCGAACCACGTCGGTTTCATAGCGCAGCGGCACCAGGGCGATCTGGAAAGGCGCCAGGGCGTCGTTCCAGATGATGCCTTTGTCGTCGTAGCTCTGTTCGATGGCGGCGGCGACCACGCGGGACACGCCAATGCCATAGCAACCCATGGACAACACGACAGGCTTGCCGTTCTCGCCCAGTACCTGGCACTTGAGTGCCTCGCTGTACTTGGTGCCGAGCTGGAAGATGTGGCCCACTTCGATGCCGCGCTTGATCACCAGGGTGCCCTGGCCGTCTGGGCTTGGGTCGCCTTCGACGACGTTGCGCAGGTCGGCGACTTGCGGAACCGGCAGGTCGCGCTCCCAGTTGACGCCGAAGTAGTGCTTGTCATCGATGTTGGCGCCGATGCCGAAGTCGCTCATCAGGGCAACCGAACGGTCGATGATGCATTCCAGTGGCAGGTTCAGCGGGCCGAGCGAGCCTGCACCGGCGCCGATGGCGTCGCGCAGTTCAGCTTCGGTCGCCATGACCAGCGGGTCGGCAACCTGTTCCAGCTTGGTGGCCTTGATTTCGTTGAGCTCGTGGTCGCCACGGACGATCAGGGCGATCAGCTTGCCTTCTTCGGCGCCGCGCACGATCAGGGTCTTGACGGTCTTCTCGATCGGCAGGCCGAAGTTTTCGACCAGTTGGGCGATGGTCTTGGCGTCCGGCGTGTCGACCAGGCGCAGCTCCTCGGAAGGGGCAGGGCGCACGGTTTCACGCGGGATGGCCTCGGCCTTCTCGATGTTGGCAGCGTAATCGGAGCTGTCGCTGAAGATCACATCGTCTTCACCGGATTCGGCCAGCACGTGGAATTCGTGCGAGTAGCTGCCACCGATGGAGCCGGTGTCGGCTTGCACAGGGCGGAAGTCCAGGCCCAGGCGGGTAAAGACGTTGCTGTACGCCTGGTGCATGCGGTCGTAGGTTTCCTGCAGGGAAGCCTGGTCGGCATGGAAGGAGTAGGCGTCCTTCATGATGAACTCGCGGCCGCGCATCAAGCCGAAGCGTGGGCGGATCTCATCACGGAATTTGGTCTGGATCTGGTACATGTTGAGCGGCAGCTGTTTATAGCTGGACAGCTCGTTACGGGCCAGGTCGGTAATGACTTCTTCGTGGGTCGGGCCGACGCAGAAGTCGCGGTTGTGGCGGTCTTTCAGGCGCAGCAGCTCTGGGCCGTACTGCTCCCAACGGCCGGATTCCTGCCACAGTTCGGCGGGCTGGATGCTGGGCATCAGCACTTCCAGGGCGCCGGCGGCGTTCATTTCCTCGCGCACAACGGCTTCGACCTTGCGCATCACTCGCAAGCCCATCGGCAGCCAGGTGTACAGGCCAGAGGCCAGTTTGCGGATCATGCCGGCGCGCAGCATGAGCTGGTGGCTGATGACCACTGCGTCGGCAGGGGTTTCTTTCTGGGTGGCGAGCAAATATTGACTGGTGCGCATGGTGGGCCGTGTCGATTGCCTAAGACGTTGAAATGACCCCGCATTGTACGGGGGCGAAACGAAGGCGTACAGGATGCCCCAGGGCGTGACACTTGTCAGCCAAGAAAAAGCCCGGCGTGATCGCCGGGCTTTTTCAAGTGCGGGGCACTGCAAGCCAGGCTTACAGGATGCTCAGCGGGTACTCGACGATCAGACGCAGTTCGTCGATCGAGCTCGAACCGTAGTACACACCGTCGCTGGAGCGGTAGGTGGCCTGGCGGACACGGAAGCTCAGGTCTTTCGCTGGGCCGCTCTGCATGACGTACTTGACGTCTACGTCGCGTTCCCATTCCTTACCGTCGTCGGTGGTGCGGGTGGTTGCACCGGTACCGCGTGCGTAACGGGTCATGAAGGTCAGGCCTGGTACGCCGAACTCGGCGAAGTTCAGGTCGTAGCGAGCCTGCCAGGATTTCTCGTCTTCGGCGTTGAAGTCGGAACGGGCGATGGAGTTGGCCAGGAACACGGTACCGCCGCCGTCCACGCCGTAGGCGTAGTCACCGTCGCCGCTGACTTTCTGGTAGGCCAGGGTGAAGGTGTGGGCGCCGATGTTGTAGGCAGCCGACAAGCTGGCTGCGATGTTGTCGAGCTCGTTGGTGCCGTCGGACTTGGTCACGAATGCGCCGGTGCGGTTGGCGCCGATCGACTTGGTGTCATAGATGTTGAAGTCGAACACCAGGCCTTGCTTGTCGCTGATCGGCAGCGCCCAGTTGATGTTGCCGTACCACTTACGGAAGTGATCTTCGATGTGCGAGTAGTAAACGCTGGTGCTGAGGCTATCAGTGAACGCGTAGGTACCGCCGAAGATGTTGGCTTCGGTCAGGTTCAGGCTGTCATGGTAGGTCTGAGCCTGGGCGTTCATGGCGGTGAAGTGACCGGCGTTCAGGGTCAGGCCATTGATCTCGTTGCTGGTGATCAGGCCGCCTTCGGCAACTTCCGGCAGCAGGCGGCTGTCGTCAGTGGCGAATACTGGCATGGCGGTGAACTGGTCACCGAACTTCAGCACAGTATTGGAGATGCGCATTTTTACAGCGCCGCCGCCTTCGGAGTAATCATCCTGCGAACGGCCGTCGGAGCCTTGTGGGAACAGGCCGGTGCCGGCGCGACCTTTGCCGCTGTCCAGTTTCAGGCCGAGCATGCCGATGGCGTCGACGCCGAAGCCTACAGTGCCCTGGGTGAAGCCCGATTCGTAAGTGCCGAGGAAGCCAAGGCCGGTTTCTTCCACGCGGCTTTGAGTGCCGGCTGGGTTGTTACGGAAGTCACGGCTGAAGTACAGCATGCGAGTTTTGACGTTCAGCTGGCTGTCTTCGATGAAACCCTTGGACTCGTCTTGTGCAGAGGCGAAGGCCAATTGCGAGGTCCCTGCCGAAACGGCCAGGGCGATCATGCTCCACTTCATCACGCGCATCGTGATTTGCTCCTTTGGTTTTTTAGGAAGAGTACCGCTGCGCCCAAGTCTTTTAGTTATATGGGGCAGCTCTTTCTTGTTATGTCGGCGGAAATGTATAACACGCTGACTGTTGTTGGCGATATGGGCATATCCAAGCTTTCGGGAACTTTATGGCCATGTCGCTTTCAGGTATTTCCATGTCGCAAATCACGTCCCGGATTCCCGGGTCGTACAACGCCAGCGCTGTTCCTGTCACCGTAACGAATCTGTAACTACAGGTTCCGGTTAGGGAAACTCCCTGGTGTATCCAAAGCGGCTGTTGTTATTTGTTGCGTACATCGCTTGATGCAGATGTCGTGCCGACTTGGCGGGAGAGGAATGCAACAAGCGTGCTCAAAATTACCACCCGTTTATGAAATTTTCACAAATGAGGCTGCCGAAGGTCGGAAAGTACCGTAAACACGGGGCGGGACTTGTCTGATGGTGTGCCACAACTCTGGCGGTTTTCAAATTCAAAACCTGCCATAAAAGTCAATGTGTTACCGGCAACTGTTCATGCGGAGTCATTCGTGTGGGTAAAAGCGTAGTGGTGTGCTCGTTTGCGGCCTCATTTTGGTGCGAAAAGTAGCGGTGTGTTACCGCGACTGTGCAGGCAGCAGGTATTCATGAACTTAAAGTGTGCAGTGTCGGGCTGCTGTTGCATGCCGGCGTGCGCGAAGCAAGGTATCCTTGCGCAATGTTCCCGTGTCTCGCGGGCCCGTTATCGAGTATTGGAGGTTGGTGGTGGTTGAGATGGATTCGCGTTTGCAGCAAGACACCTATGTACTTGGAGACTTTCCGTTGTGCCGTGTGTTGCTCAGCAAAGACGCCAATTACCCTTGGTTCATCCTGGTGCCGCGTCGCCCTGGGGTGAGCGAATTGTTCGACTTGAGCCAGGAAGACCAGGCGCAACTGTGGAAAGAAACCACGTACCTGGCTGAAGCGCTGAAGGGCGAATTCAACGCTGACAAGATGAACGTTGCCACCCTGGGTAACGTTGTCAGCCAGATGCACATGCACGTCATTGTCCGTCACACGCATGACGCCGCTTGGCCAGCGCCGGTATGGGGCAAAGTGCCCGCCGTCGAGTATGCGCCGGGGCAAGTCGATGCCATTGGTCAGCGCCTGCGCGCGCTGCTCAACGATGACTACCAGCAGGTGGCCTGAAGTGTCCTCTGAATCGCGAATCATCGAGCTGGAAACCCGCCAGGCCTTCCAGGACGACACGCTTCAGGCGCTCAATGATGTGGTGGTCGAGCAAGGGCGTGTGATCGAGCGCCTGCAATTGCAGATGGCCGAGCTGCTCAAGCGTTACGAAGAAATGGTGGGGCAATACGGCAGCGAAGGTGAAGAGGCGCCGCCCCCTCATTATTGAGTTGAGGCAGCCCTGGCCTTGCACCAGGGCTGCACACGGTCAGCGACGGGTTACCGCGACCACATCTTCGGCCTGCAGGCCTTTGTCACGGTGCATGACCGAAAACTCGACGCGCTGGCCTTCGACCAGAATGCGGTGGCCTTCGCCGCGGATGGCGCGGAAGTGCACAAAGATGTCATCGCCCGAATCGCGGGAAATGAAGCCAAAGCCTTTGGACGTGTTGAACCACTTGACGGTGCCCGTATCGCGGTTGCCGGCCTCCAAGGGGGCACTTTGGCTGGTGCGGGCTTTTCGGTTGGCTCGGGCGAAGCCCGCAGCCAGGTGCAGCACCACGGCCAAGGCCGCGCAGACCAGGGCGGCCAGGTTGCCCATTTCGGGGCGAGCCAGCAGCGTCAGGGTCTGCAATACCACGGCCACCACCAGCAAGGCGCAAGCCAGGTGCTGCAATTGTTGCCGGGCACCTCGGTAATACAGCGGCACGACCGGGGCCAATACCAGGTTAAGCAGGCCGAGCAGTGCCAGGTAGACCGCGTCGGGTTGCTGCAGGAAGGGTGTTGCGTCGGTTTTCAGGCTGGGTATGAGCGATAGCAGCAAAGCCGCTACGCCCGTCACCAGATGGACGATCTTGAACATGGGTTGGCTCACAGTTGACAAGCTGATCACAGGAAGAGCTGGCGACACGGTGCGCATGAGGTGTAAAGCGCGAACACGTGGTGGGCCAGCCTATGCACCCGGCAATAACAGTCCGCACGGGTGGCACCCTGCCTATTTAACAGCAAAGGCGCAGGCTACTCAAACCGCAGGCCGCCACAGCCGATGTGTTGCGCCATGTCACAGGCGGGTTGCGCCAAGTGTTGATACAGTTGGAAGGGCCCGCTTGATCATCAAGCCTTATGGAAAGGGGAACTTCATGGCAATTGATATCGGTATCAGTGAAGAAGATCGCAAGTCTATCGTCGATGGGCTGTCCCGCCTGTTGTCGGATACCTACGTGCTGTATCTGAAAACCCATAACTTTCACTGGAACGTCACCGGTCCGTCGTTCCGTACCCTGCACCTGATGTTCGAAGAGCAATACAACGAGCTGGCGCTGGCGGTGGACTCGATTGCCGAGCGGATCCGTGCCTTGGGCTTCCCGGCACCGGGGTCCTATGCTTTTTATGCGCGGCATTCTTCGATCAAGGAAGAGGAGGGCGTGCCGGCCGCGGAGGAGATGATCCGTCAGCTGGTGCAGGGCCAGGAGGCGGTCGTGCGCACCGCGCGCAGCATCTTCCCGGTGGTGGACAAGGTCAGCGATGAACCGACCGCCGACCTGTTGACTCAGCGTATGCAGGTGCACGAGAAGACCGCCTGGATGCTGCGCGTCTTGCTGGACGGCCAATAGTCGCCGCGTAGCGTCAGAAACGTCTGATAAGCCCGGCTGCCGGCAGTGCAGCCGGGCTTTTTGCGTTTCTGCGGGAAGGTTTTGCCGCTGTTTCGAAGGCGCAGGCTGGCGCTTCATGGTTGCCCTAGGGCCCCGGGTACAGGGGCAATGGCAGTCGCGATGGAGTGGCCGGATGATAGGCATGATGCAACAAGACAAGCGAGGCGGTGGTCAGGGGCGTTGGCCGGGCAAGCAATGCGTCGACCCCTTCAAGGCCGACTTTGACATGCTGCAGATCAGGCCGGTGTCACGTTCGGTCCGGCTCAACGGGTTTTCCACCTGCCTGCGCCTGGAAGCGGTCTACTGGGGGATCCTGGAGCGTATCGCCGAGGCCAACCGCTGCTCGGTCAGCGCGGTGTTGTCCTACGTGGACCGCGAGGTGCATCTGCGCCAGGGCGGGGTGCGCAACTTCAGTGGCCTGATCCGCGTCATCTGCGTCGCCTGGTTGCTCGATCCGCCGAGTGCACGCTGATCGCCAGGCGGGCTGCGCAGTGCTTGCTAACCATATATAATCCCGCTTTTTGCTGCCCCGGCAGCCAGTGTTATGGTTGACGAGAGACACCCATGCCCCTTTATGACTATCAATGTGCGTCCTGCGAGCACCGCATGGAAGTGCTGCAGAAGATCAGCGCTGCGCCGCTGACCGATTGCCCGGCCTGTCAGGCGCCGGCACTGAAGAAGTTGCTGTCGGTACCCGGCTTTCGCCTGAGCGGCACCGGCTGGTACGAAACCGACTTCAAGACCGGGGCAAAAAAGAACCTTGCAGGCGGCGACAAAGCCGACTGAGTTGAATGCTGTGACCGGGTCTTGCAGTATTAGCCCTCTGGGCGGCCAAGGCCTCCACCGAATACACGAATCACGAGAAGCGAAACCACCATCATGATGCGCAGCCATTATTGCGGCCAACTGAACGAGAGCCTGGACGGCCAGGAAGTCACCCTTTGCGGCTGGGTCCATCGTCGCCGCGACCACGGCGGGGTGATCTTCCTCGACATCCGTGACCGCGAGGGCATGGCCCAGGTCGTATTCGACCCCGATCGCGCCGAAACCTTCGCCGCCGCCGACCGTGTGCGTAGCGAATACGTCGTGCAAGTCACCGGCAAGGTTCGCAAGCGCCCTGACGGTGCGGTGAATGCCAACATGGCCTCCGGTGCCATCGAGATCCTTGGCTACCAGCTGACCGTGCTCAACGAAGCGGAAACCCCGCCGTTCCCGCTCAACGAATACTCCGACGTTGGCGAGGAAACCCGCCTGCGCTACCGCTTCATCGACCTGCGTCGCCCGGAAATGGCCGACAAGCTGCGCCTGCGTTCGCGCATCACCAGCAGCATCCGTCGCTTCCTCGACGAGAACGGCTTCCTCGACGTCGAGACGCCGATCCTCACCCGTGCCACGCCAGAAGGCGCGCGCGACTACCTGGTACCGAGCCGTACCCACGCAGGCAGCTTCTTCGCCCTGCCGCAGTCGCCTCAGCTGTTCAAGCAGCTGCTGATGGTGGCCGGTTTCGACCGCTACTACCAGATCGCCAAGTGCTTCCGTGACGAAGACCTGCGAGCTGACCGCCAGCCGGAATTCACCCAGATCGACATCGAGACCAGCTTCCTCGATGAGTCCGAGATCATGGGCCTCACCGAGAGCATGATCCGCAAGCTGTTCAAGGAAGTCCTGGACCTGGAGTTCGGTGAATTCCCGCACATGACCTTCGAAGAAGCCATGCGCCGTTACGGTTCCGACAAGCCAGACCTGCGTAACCCGCTGGAGCTGGTCGACGTTGCCGACCAGCTGAAGGATGTCGACTTCAAGGTATTCGCCGGCCCGGCCAACGATCCGAAGTGCCGCGTTACCGCCCTGCGCGTGCCAGGCGCCGCCAGCATGCCGCGCAGCAAGATCGACGAGTACACCAAGTTCGTCGGCATCTACGGTGCCAAGGGCCTGGCGTACATCAAGGTCAACGAGCGCGCCAAAGGTGTTGAAGGCCTGCAGTCGCCGATCGTCAAGAACATCCCTGAAGCCAACCTCAACGTGATCCTCGATCGCGTTGGCGCGGTCGATGGCGACATCGTCTTCTTCGGTGCCGACAAGTTCAAGATCGTCAGCGAGGCCCTGGGCGCACTGCGCATCAAGGTCGGCAACGACTTCAACCTGCACACCTGCGAGTGGGCACCGATGTGGGTCGTCGACTTCCCAATGTTCGAAGAGAACGAAGACGGCAGCTTTACCGCGCTGCACCACCCGTTCACCGCGCCGAAGTGCTCGCCAGAAGAGCTGGAGGCCAACCCGGCCACAGCCCTGTCCCGTGCCTACGACATGGTCCTGAACGGTACTGAGCTGGGTGGCGGTTCGATCCGTATCCACCGCAAAGAGATGCAACAGGCGGTGTTCCGTCTGCTGGGTATCGAAGCGGCGGAACAGGAAGAGAAGTTCGGCTTCCTGCTCGACGCCCTGAAGTTTGGTGCACCGCCGCACGGTGGCCTGGCCTTCGGCCTGGACCGCCTGGTCATGCTGATGACTGGCGCCCAGTCGATCCGTGAAGTGATCGCCTTCCCGAAAACCCAGAGCGCTGCCTGCGTCATGACCCAAGCCCCAGGCATGGTCGACGCCAAGGCCTTGCGCGAGCTGCACATCCGCCTGCGCGAACAGACCAAGGTCGAGTAAGCGGGCCCAGGGCGCATCCAGATGGATGCGCCTTTGCGTTACGGCGCAGGTATTTTTGTCGTTGCGCCCCGTCAGGGGCGCAATTGTTTGTGTTTCAAAGAATTTGGAGTCGTTATGGCTGGTCATTCCAAGTGGGCGAACATCAAGCACCGCAAAGAGCGCCAGGATGCCAAGAGAGGCAAGATCTTCACCAAGTGGATTCGCGAGCTGACCGTAGCTGCCAAGCAAGGCGGTGGTGACCCGGCGTCCAACCCGCGTCTGCGCCTGGCCCTGGACAAGGCGCTCGGCGCCAACATGAGCCGCGATATCATCGACCGTGCCGTGGCCCGTGGTGCTGGCACCAACGAAAGCGACAACGTCGAAGAGCTCAGCTACGAGGGTTACGGCCCGGGTGGCGTGGCGATCATGGTCGAGGCCATGACCGACAACCGCAACCGTACCGCGGCAGCCGTGCGTCATGCCTTCACCAAGTGTGGCGGCAACCTCGGTACCGACGGTTCGGTGGCCTACCTGTTCGAGCGCAAGGGCCAGATCAGCTTCGCGCCGGGCGTTGATGAAGACGCCTTGATGGAAGCCGCGATGGAGGCCGATGCCGACGACGTCGTCGCCAATGACGATGGTTCGTTCGATGTCTTCACCTCGTTCAACAGCTTCTATGCCGTGCGTAATGCCTTGGAAGAGGCTGGCTTCAAGGCCGATGACGCCGAAATCGTCATGCAGCCGACCACCAGTGCCGAACTGGATCAGGAAGGTGCGGAGAAGGTGATCAAGCTGATCGACATGCTTGAAGACCTGGATGATGTGCAGAACGTCTATTCCAATGCGCAGATTTCCGACGAGATCATGGAAAAACTCGGCTAAGGTGTCGCCTACAAGGCTGTAATTGGGGCCGCTGCGCGCCCCATCGCAGGCAAGCCAGCTCCTACAGGTAGCGCGCTGATCTAGGATGATGCGCTGTACCTGTAGGAGCTGGCTTGCCTGCGATGGGTCGCGCAGCGGCCCCAATGGCCTTGAATCGAGCTCAGGCTTTCAAGCATCTCCCTATACGACAGGCTTTATGACTCTGATTCTTGGTATCGACCCCGGCTCGCGCATCACCGGGTATGGCGTTGTGCGCCAGACCACCCGTGGTTGCGAGTACGTGGCGTCGGGTTGTATCCGCACGGGCAGTGGTGAGTTGCACGAACGTCTGCAGATTGTCTTTCGCGGTGTCAGTGAGATCATCAAGCTGCACGAACCGGTGACCATGGGCATCGAGCGGGTGTTCATGGCCCGCAACCCCGACTCGGCGCTCAAACTCGGCCAGGCCCGCGGTGCGGCAATCGTCGCCGCCGCCGAGGCCGGCCTGGAAATCGCCGAGTACAGTGCCACCCAGGTCAAGCAGGCCGTGGCGGGTACGGGTGGGGCCAACAAGGAGCAAGTGATGATGATGGTCATGCACCTGCTCAAGCTTACGAAGAAGCCGCAGATCGACGCCTCCGACGCCCTGGCCATCGCCCTGTGCCATGCCCACACCCGTTCCAGCCTAGTACCGCACGGCCTGGCCACGGCACGGCGTCGCGGCGGGCGCTTGCGTCTGTAGTTGCTTCATGCGGTGATACACATTTTGTTCAGGTGAAGCGTTCACCTGAGGCATTTGCTGATAGGGTTGAGCGGTCTTTGATCGGCTCCCCAAGAGGAAGGATCGGAACGTGATTGGACGTTTGCGCGGCACCCTGGCGGAAAAGCAACCGCCACACCTGATTATCGACGTCAATGGCGTGGGCTATGAGCTGGAAGTGCCCATGACCACCCTGTATCGCCTGCCCAAGGTCGGCGAAACGGTTACCGTGCATACCCACCTGGTGGTGCGCGAAGACGCGCACCTGCTCTACGGGTTCCACGAAAAGCGCGAGCGCGAACTGTTCCGCGAGCTCATTCGCCTCAATGGCGTTGGGCCGAAGCTGGCGCTGGCCTTGATGTCGGGCCTGGAAGCCGACGAGCTGGTGCGCTGCGTGCAGGCCCAGGACACCTCGGCCTTGGTGCGCGTACCCGGTGTCGGCAAGAAGACCGCCGAGCGTTTGCTGGTCGAACTCAAGGACCGCTTCAAGGCCTGGGAAACCTCACCGGCCATGTTCACCCTGGTGTCTGACGGGCCGGTGCCGGTCAGCAGTGCCTCCACGGCCGAGGCCGATGCCGTCAGTGCGCTGGTTTCCCTGGGCTACAAGCCGCAGGAAGCCAGCAAGGCAGTGTCCGCCATCAAGGACAAGGCAGGCCTGAGCAGTGAAGAGCTGATCCGCGCCAGCCTCAAAGGGATGATTACCAAGTGATCGAAGCCGACCGTCTGATCGCCGCCAGTGGGCGTGACCGCGAAGAGGTCCAGGACCGCGCGATCCGCCCCCTGCGCCTGGACGAATACATCGGGCAGCCGGTGGTGCGTGAGCAGATGTCGCTGTTCATTCAGGCGGCTCGTGGTCGCAGCGAATCACTCGACCATACCTTGATCTTTGGCCCGCCCGGGTTGGGCAAGACCACCTTGGCCAATATCATCGCCCACGAGATGGGCGTTTCGGTCAAGAGCACCTCGGGGCCGATCCTCGAGCGCCCGGGTGACCTGGCGGCGATGCTGACCAACCTCGAACCCCATGATGTGCTGTTCATCGACGAAATTCACCGGCTTTCACCGGTGGTCGAAGAAGTGCTCTACCCCGCGATGGAAGACTTCCAGCTCGACATCATGATCGGCGAAGGGCCCGCCGCCCGCTCGATCAAGCTCGACTTGCCGCCGTTCACCTTGGTGGGTGCCACCACCCGCGCCGGCATGCTGACCAACCCTTTGCGTGACCGCTTCGGCATCGTCCAGCGCCTGGAGTTTTACAGCGACAAGGACCTGGCAACCATCGTCAGCCGCTCCGCTGGCATCCTGGGCCTGGTCATCGAAGACCAGGGCGCCTTCGAGATTGCCCGCCGTGCCCGTGGCACGCCGCGTATCGCCAACCGCCTGCTGCGCCGTGTGCGCGACTATGCCGAAGTGCGCGGCAAGGGCCAGATCACCAAGGCTGTGGCCGACCTGGCGCTGAACCTGCTGGACGTCGACGAGCGTGGTTTTGACCATTCCGACCGCCGCCTGCTGTTGACCATGATCGAGAAGTTCGACGGTGGCCCGGTGGGGGTAGACAACCTCGCCGCCGCCATCAGTGAAGAGCGTCATACCATCGAAGACGTGCTTGAACCCTACCTGATCCAGCAGGGTTACATCATGCGTACGCCGCGCGGCCGTGTGGTCACCCGGCATGCCTACCTGCACTTTGGCCTGAATGTTCCTGGGCGTTTGGGGGAGGGTGGTGATTTTTCCGAGCCAGGCGATGAATGACAGATCAAAACCGGCTTTTTGTGGTCCTACCGCTGGCATGCCCTCGGCGCGCTGGCAATAAGACATTAATGAGAAAAAACAGTTGCCGCAGCGGATTGGCAAGCTGAGGAGTAAGCACTAGAGTATGCGCGCGCAAAATCAGCTCGAACCGTTCGCCCACCGTTGTCGCGTCTACTACGAAGACACCGATGCGGGCGGCGTGGTGTATTACGTCAACTACCTGAAATTCATGGAGCGCGCGCGTACCGAGCGGCTGCGGCACCTGGGCTTTTCCCAGTTGCAGTTGGCCGGGGAGAACCTGCTGTTCGTGGTCCATTCCAGCGAGGCGCGCTACCACGCGCCGGCGCGGTTGGACGATGAACTGCGGGTGACCGCGCAAGTACTTGAACTCAATCGTGCCAGCCTGCGCTTCGTGCAGCAGGTCTGGCGGGAAAAGGATGAAACGCTGCTCTGCGAGGGGCAGTTCCTGGTGGCCGCCGTGCGCGCCGACACTTTCAAACCCCGAGCCATACCCCCCAAGCTGCGCGACGCCTTTATGGCGGACGGCTCGGGTACTCAATCGAATGCAGGAGAATAAGCGTGGAAGCTAACGTCGTCGACCATACCTCCATGTGGAGTCTGGTCAGCAATGCCAGCGTGGTGGTACAGCTGGTAATGCTGATCCTTGTGGCCGCCTCGGTCACCTCATGGATCATGATCTTCCAGCGCAGCACCATGCTGCGCGCCGGTCGTCGAGCGCTGGATGCCTTCGAGGAGCGTTTCTGGTCGGGTATCGACCTGTCCAAGCTGTACCGTCAGGCCGGCAGCAACCCAGACCCGGATTCGGGTGTGGAGCAGGTCTTCCGTGCAGGCTTCAAAGAGTTCTCGCGCCTGCGTCAGCAGCCGGGTGTAGACCCGGACGCGGTCATGGAAGGCGTTGGCCGAGCCATGCGCGTGGCCATCTCGCGTGAAGAAGAAAAGCTCGAGCAGAGCCTGCCGTTCCTCGCCACCGTCGGTTCGACCAGCCCGTACATCGGCCTGTTCGGTACCGTATGGGGCATCATGAACTCCTTCCGCGGCCTGGCCAGCGCCCAGCAAGCCACCCTGGCCACGGTTGCCCCCGGTATTGCCGAAGCGTTGATCGCCACTGCGATCGGCCTGTTCGCAGCAATCCCAGCCGTTATCGCGTACAACCGTTTCGCCGCGCGCAGCGAAGTGCTGATCGGTCGTTACTACACCTTCGCCGACGAGTTCCAGGCGATCCTGCACCGCAAAGTGCACACCAGCGAAGAGTAATCAGGTAGAAGCCCATGGCCCGAGTTCGCCACAAACGCAAGCCGGTCGCCGAGATGAACGTGGTGCCCTACATCGACGTGATGCTGGTGCTGCTGGTCATCTTCATGGTGACGGCCCCAATGCTCAACCAGGGCGTGAAGGTCGACCTGCCCAAGGTTTCCAGTGAAGCCTTGCCGCAGGACAACAACGTCCAGATCCTCACCATTTCCATCAAGGCCGACAAGACCTACTACTGGAACCTCGGCAGCGAAGTCGATACCGACAAGCAGATGGACAAGGCCATGACCTTGCCCGACATGACCAACGCAGTGACCAAGATCATTGCCGCCGGCCGTGACCAGGGCAAGCAGACACAGGTCTTCATTCGTGGCGACAAGGCTGTCGACTACGGCGCGGTCATGGGTGCCATGGGCGGGTTGCAGAAGGCCGGTGTCGGTAACGTTGGCCTGATTACCGAGGCGCCCTGATGCAACAGCGAGAGCCATCCGCCTCGGAAAGCTACTTCTGGCCCAGTGTCTGGGCCATCGGTCTGCACGTGCTGGTGTTCGGCATGCTGTTCGTCAGTTTTGCCATGACGCCTGAACTGCCGCCTTCCAAGCCGATCGTCCAGGCTACCCTGTATCAGCTGAAGTCCAAGAGCCAGGCGACTACCCAGACCAATCAGAAGATTGCCGGGGAAGCGAAGAAAACCGCCTCGCGCCAGACCGAAGTCGAGCAGTTGGAACAGAAGAAGGTCGAGCAAGAGGCCGTGAAGGCCGCGGAACAAAAGAAAGCCGACGCCGCTCAAAAGGCCGAAGAGGCTCGCGAAGCCGCCGAGGCCAAGAAGGCTGAAGCCGCTGAAGCCAAGAAGGCTGAGGAGGCTGCCAAGGCCACCGAGGCCAAGAAAGCCGCCGAAGCCAAGAAAGCCGAGGAGGCGAAGAAGGCCGCCGAGAAACAGCAGGCCGACATCGCCAAGAAGAAGGCTGAGGAAGAGGCCAAGAAGAAAGCCGACGAGGAGGCCAAGAAAGAGGCCGCCGAAGAAGCGAAAAAGCAAGCCGCCGAGGACGCCAAGAAAAAGGCAGCCGAAGAGGCCAAGAAGAAAGCAGCCGAGGACGCCAAGAAGAAAGCGGCGGCCGAGGACGCGAAGAAGAAGGCAGCTGAAGAGGCCAAGAAAAAGGCCGCTGCAGACGCCCAGAAGAAAAAGGCACAGGAAGCGGCCCGCAAGTCGGCGGAAGACAAGAAAGCTCAGGCCCTGGCCGAGCTGTTGTCCGACACCACAGAGCGGCAGCAGGCACTGGCTGACGAGCAAGGCGACCAGGTGGCCGGCAGTTTCGACGACCTGATCCGTTTGCGAGCGGCCGAAGGCTGGGCGCGTCCGCCTTCCGCGCGTAAGGGCATGACGGTGGTCCTGCAGATCAACATGTTGCCAGATGGCACCATCACCAATGCCAGCGTTCTGCGCTCCAGTGGCGACGGTCCGTTCGACAGTTCGGCGGTGGCAGCAGTGAAGAACATCGGTCGTCTGACCGAAATGCAGGGTATGAAGCCGAGCGATTTCAATCAGTATCGTTCGTTCAAGATGACATTTACACCTGAGGATCTAGCGTTGTGATTAAACGTCTGAGAGGACTGCTGGTCATGCTCTGCTGCGTAGCAGGCATGGCGGTGGCAGATGAAAAGAACATCCTGGTCACCAGTGGCAGTGACCGGGCCACTCCCATCGCGGTAGTGCCGTTCGGTCTGCAGGGCGGCAGCGTGCTGCCCGAAGACATGGCCGAGATCATCGGCAACGACCTGCGCAACTCCGGCTACTACTCGCCGATTCCGCGTCAGAACATGATCAGCCAGCCTTCCCAGGCCAGCGAAGTCATCTTCCGTGACTGGAAAGCGTTGGGCGCGCAGTACGTCATGGTCGGCAGCATCGTGCCGTCCGGCGGCCGCCTGCAGGTGCAGTACGCCCTGTTCAACGTCGCCACCGAGCAGCAAGTGCTGACCGGTAGCGTGGCGGGCAGCGTCGACCAGTTGCGCGACATGTCGCACTACATCGCCGACCAGTCGTTCGAAAAGCTCACCGGCATCAAGGGTGCGTTCTCGACCCGCATGCTCTACGTGACGGCCGAGCGTTTCTCTACCAACAACACCCGTTACACCCTGCAGCGTTCGGACTACGACGGTGCCCGGGCAGTGACCCTGCTGCAATCGCGTGAGCCGATCCTGTCGCCACGCTTTGCACCGGATGGCAAGCGCATTGCCTATGTGTCGTTCGAGCAGAAGCGCCCGCGCATCTTCGTTCAGCACATCGACACCGGTCGCCGTGAGCAGGTCACCAACTTCGAAGGCCTCAACGGCGCGCCTGCCTGGTCGCCGGATGGTTCGCGCCTGGCGTTCGTGCTGTCCAAGGATGGCAACCCGGACATCTACGTGATGAACGTGGCGTCGCGTCAGATCAGCCGTGTCACTGCCGGCCCGGGTATCAATACCGAGCCGTTCTGGGGCAAAGATGGCAACACCCTGTACTTCACCTCCGACCGTGGCGGCAAGCCGCAGATCTACAAGCAGTCGGTCAGTGGTGGTGGTGCCGAGCGCGTAACTTTCGTGGGTAACTACAACGCCAACCCGAAACTTTCGGCGGACGAAAAGACGCTGGTGATGATTCACCGTCAGCAGGGCTTCACCAACTTCAAAGTGGCGGCACAGGACTTGCAACGCGGAAGTGTAAAGATTCTCTCGGAAACAAGTCTTGATGAGTCTCCCACTGTTGCGCCAAACGGCACCATGCTAATCTACGCCACCCGCCAGCAGGGCCGGGGAGTCTTGATGCTCGTGTCGCTTAATGGCCGCGTGAGGCTCCCACTTCCTACCGCTCAAGGCGAAGTCAGAGAACCGTCCTGGTCCCCTTTCCTGAACTGATTGCGGCGTAATACGTTTTGCTTAACACACTGGGGTTTCATTAGGAGTTTCACGATGGAAATGCTGAAGTTTGGTAAATTCGCTGCGCTGGCTCTGGCCATGGCTGTAGCTGTAGGTTGCTCCTCGAAAGGCGGTGACAACGCTGGTGAAGGCGCTGTTGACCCGAACGCTGGCTACGGTGCCAACACTGGCGCTGTTGACGGCTCCCTGAGCGAAGAAGCCGCCCTGCGCGCAATCACCACCTTCTACTTCGAATACGACAGCTCGGACCTGAAGCCAGAAGCCATGCGCGCTCTGGACGTTCACGCCAAGGACCTGAAGTCCAACGGCAACCGCGTTGTTCTGGAAGGCAACACCGACGAGCGCGGCACCCGCGAGTACAACATGGCTCTGGGTGAGCGTCGTGCCAAGGCCGTTCAGCGTTACCTGGTTCTGCAGGGCGTTTCCCCTGCTCAGCTGGAACTGGTCTCCTACGGTGAAGAGCGTCCGGTTGCCACTGGCAACGACGAGCAATCCTGGGCTCAGAACCGTCGCGTAGAACTGCGTAAGTAAGTTCCTATGCGAATGTGCCGCCGTGTTGTAACCGTCCTCGCACTCAGCCTGCCGCTCGCGGCCTGGGCTGAGGTCCCTGTAGTAGATGACAACGCGGGTGGGTATCCACCTGCGGGTTATGGCACGAGCGGCGCCTATGCCGGGGCAGGGGCTTCGACCCCTGCCTCGGCACAGGGCCAGCTGTTCATGCAGCTGCAACAGATGCAGGATCAGCTTTCCCGCCAGCAAGGCATCATCGAAGAGCTGCAAAACGATGTGTCGCGCATGAAGCAGGAAAACCTGGAGCGATACCAGGATCTGGACCGTCGCATCAACAGTGGTGCCGCGCCTGCCGCGACCCCTGACAATTCCGCTACCGGTGGCGCATCCAATGCCGCCGCCGGTGCAGCAGCAGGCGCCGCTGGCGCTGCTGCACAACAACCGGCCGCCAACAGCGAGCCCGGTGATCCGGCGAAAGAAAAGCTCTACTACGATGCTGCTTTCGACCTGATCAAGCAGAAGGACTTCGACAAGGCCAGCCAGGCGTTCAACGCCTTCCTGCGCAAGTACCCCAACAGCCAGTACGCCGGCAACGCCCAGTACTGGCTGGGTGAGGTGAACCTGGCCAAGGGCGACCTGCCGGGTGCCAGCCAGGCCTTCGCTCAGGTGAGCCAGAAGTACCCCAAGCACAGCAAGGTGCCTGATTCGCTGTACAAGCTGGCCGACGTCGAGCGCCGCATGGGCCATACCGACAAGGTCAAAGGCATTCTGCAACAGGTCATCACCCAGTACCCCGGCACCTCTGCCGCACAGCTGGCGCAGCGCGACCTGCAGAAGCTCTAAGCAGCACCTTTCAAAAGAAACCCGCGCGAGTCGCGGGTTTTTTCGTTAGAATCAGTGCCCTTTTTCCTAAACACGCTGCTGCGGATAACGCCATGTCGAGTCCGCGACAGTGCCTGACGGAGGCGGACAGCCTGTTTAGCTGTCACGCCCGTGGCGATCATGCAAGACACATTACGCATCACCGAAGTCTTTTACTCGTTGCAGGGTGAAACACGAACGGCTGGGCTGCCCACGGTATTCGTGCGCCTGACCGGTTGCCCCCTGCGCTGTCAGTACTGCGACAGTGCCTACGCCTTCACCGGCGGCACTATTCGCACCCTCGATTCGATCATGGAGCAAGTGGCCGGCTTCAAGCCGCGCTACGTCTGTGTCACCGGTGGCGAACCGCTGGCCCAGCCCAATGCCTTGCCTTTGCTCCAGCAGCTGTGCGATGCCGGCTACGAGGTCTCGCTCGAGACCAGTGGCGCCTTGGATATTTCCGGTACTGACACCCGCGTCAGCCGTGTGGTCGACCTGAAGACCCCAGGCTCCGAGGAGTCGCACCGCAATCGCTACGAGAACATCGAGCACCTGACCCGCAACGACCAGGTCAAGTTCGTGATCTGCTCCCGTGAGGATTATGACTGGGCCGTGTCCAAGCTGATCCAGTACAACCTGGCCGAGCGTGCTGGCGAGGTGTTGTTCTCGCCCAGCCACCATCAGGTGAGCGCAAGTGACCTGGCCGACTGGATCGTTGCCGACAACCTGCCCGTACGTTTCCAGTTGCAGCTGCACAAGCTGCTGTGGAACGACGAACCCGGACGTTGATTGAGGAGTTGCAGTACATGACAGAGAAACGCGCGGTAATCTTGCTGTCCGGTGGCCTGGACTCGGCCACGGTGGTGGCCATGGCCAAAGCCGAAGGCTACAGCTGCTACACCATGAGTTTCGACTACGGCCAGCGTCATCGGGCCGAGCTCGATGCTGCCGCCCGTGTGGCGCGTGACCTGGGTGTGGTCGAGCACAAGGTCATTGGCCTGAGCCTGGACGGTATCGGTGGCTCGGCCCTGACCGACAGCAGCATCGACGTACCGGAAACCCCAGGTGAAGGCATCCCGGTCACCTACGTACCGGCGCGCAACACCGTTTTCCTGTCCTTGGCCCTGGGCTGGGCGGAAGTGCTCGAAGCGCGTGACATCTTCATCGGCGTCAATGCCGTGGATTACTCCGGTTACCCGGACTGCCGCCCCGAATTCGTCGAAGCCTTCGAGCGCATGGCCAACCTGGCGACCAAGGCGGGTGTCGAAGGGCAGGGCTTCCGCATCCAGGCACCGTTGCAGAACTTGAGCAAGGCGCAGATCGTTCAAGCGGGCATCGCCCGGGGTGTGGATTACAGCCTGACGGTTTCCTGCTACCAAGCCGACGATCAAGGCCGTGCCTGCGGCAAGTGCGACAGCTGCCGCCTGCGTGCTGATGGCTTCAAGGCTGCCGGGGTGACCGACCCGACGCGTTATTTTTGATTTTTTTTATGGCGAGGTGTTGATTTCCCGTTAGAAATCAGTATTATACGCGCCATCCAACGGGTCGTTAGCTCAGTTGGTAGAGCAGTTGGCTTTTAACCAATTGGTCGTAGGTTCGAATCCTACACGACCCACCATACGCAGTAAGTCAAAGCCCGCTACCGGCAACGGTAGCGGGCTTTGTCGTTTCTGGCGCGAACTGCCGGTTACTCAGCCCACTCCGGATCCCCGGTAAACACCACGGTCAACCAACGGTCCGGCCCTTCGCCGCCCACGGCATCGCCGATCTCATTGCGCAACGCATCCCATTCATCGATGGTTTTTGCGCCCATGCCGGTAGGCACGATGAAGTACAGCTCGATCTCCCGCGAACGCCCTACCTTGGCCACATAGGCGCGGTACGACTGCAGCCCATGGCGCGCAACGAAGGCCTTGGCGACTTCGTCGACATGCAGTTTGAGGTCCCCCGGCGTCACCAGGAATATCTCCGAAAACGCCTGGCGTACCACCGACAGCGGCAATGGAATGATTACCAGGCAGACCAGTGCCAGCACCGCCGGGTCGATGTACGGGGACATCCATTCCCACTGCGTGCCCTGCACCGCATAACCAAAGCAGAAAGCGATCAGCAACGCGGCGGTGATGCTCGCTGACATCACCCAACCCTTGACGTCCATGCGTACGAAGTCCGACCCCAGCTTGCGGTTGGCCCGGGCTTCGACGACTGCGATGGTCACGCAGGCGATCACGGTCAGTACCGCGTAGACCATGGCGATGCCGAACTCCAAGTGCCGCCCGCCTTGCAGCACGCTGCTGACGGCGTTGATCAACGCATAGATGGCCACGCCGCTGAGCAGGATGCCATTGAGCGCTAGCACCATCGGTTCCAGGTGCCAGAAGCCCATGGTGAAGCGCTCACGCAGCTTGCGTGACATCTGCAGGCTGGTGGCGTGCGAGGTGATCAGCTTGACCACCACCAGCGACAGGCCGCTCATGCTGGCGTCGACCAGCGAGTAAACGCCGTCGAAGATGATCGAGAACGAGCCCGAGGCCAGGCCGAAGGCAATGCCGATAGTGGCGATGAACAGGGTAACGGCGATCGAGGTGCGTAGCAGGCCTTGTTCGCTGGTGATGTCGAAGAACGGGGTTTTGTTTGTTGCTTGCATGGGTAAAGCTCTTTCAAGAGGTGGGTTGCCTGTGCTGGCCCTTTCGCGGGCAAGCCCGCTCCCACAGGGTAAAGTGCAGTTTCGAAGGCTGCACAGGTCCTGTGGGAGCGGGCTTGCCCGCGAAGAGGCCGGTACCGGCTAAACGCGAAACTGCTCCATCAAAGCTTGCTGCTGATTGGCCAGCCGGTTCAGCGCCTGGCTGATCCGCGCCGATTCATCGGCCTGGCCAGCCAGCGATTCTGTCACATCACGAATACCTGCCACGTTACGGTTCACTTCCTCGGCCACCGCACTTTGTTCCTCGGCCGCCGACGCGATCTGCAGGTTCATGTCGCTGATCACCGCCACCGCCTCGCCGATACGCTGCAGGGCCGGCAGCGCCTGTTCCATGCGCGTTGCGCTGGCCTGGGCTTGGCGCTGGCCCTCGTGCATGGCGCCCACCACATCCTGGGTGCCTTGCTGCAGGCCCTCGATGACCTGGCGGATTTCTTCGACCGACACCTGAGTACGCTGGGCCAGGCTGCGCACTTCATCGGCAACCACCGCAAAGCCACGACCGGCCTCACCGGCGCGGGCCGCTTCGATGGCGGCATTGAGCGCCAGCAGGTTGGTCTGCTCGGCAATCGCACGGATCACCTCCAGCACTGAACCGATCTGATCGCTGCGGCTTTCCAGGGTGCGCGCTTCGTCCATTGCGGTATTCATGTCGGCTGCCAGGCGGTCGATGGCCTGGCGGGTGCTGGCAATCAGTTGCAGGCCTTCGCGGCTTGCCTGGTCGGCGCCACGGGCCGCCTGGGCGGCCTGGGAGGCGTTGTGGGCTACATCCAGCGCGGTGGCGCTCATTTCGTTGGCCGCGGTGGCGACCTGCTCGATTTCCCGGTGCTGTTGCTGCATGCCGTTACTGGTCTGGCTGGCGATGGCGGCGGACTGGTCGGCGGTGCCACGGGCTTCCTGCAGCGAGCCTTTGACCTGGGCGATCACCGGCTGGAGTTTGTCGAGAAAGCGGTTGAACCAGCCGGTCAGTTGGCCCAGTTCGTCCTCGCGGGCATAGTCCAGGCGGCGCGTGAGGTCACCCTCGCCGCTGGCGATGTCTTTCAGGCGCGCGGCGACGGCAAGAATCGGCCGCGTCACGCCGCGGGCGGTCAGCCACACCAGTACCAGGCCCAGCACAGCGGCGCCAAGGCCGATCAGCAGGCTGGTGAGGTTGGCAGTTTGGTTGTGCGCATCCAGGCGTTGGTTGAGCGCCATGGCCGGTGCTTGCAGCACGCTTTCGGGCAACTCCAGCAGCACTTGCCAGGGCGCTGCGTCGGGGATGGGGCTGAACGGGTGAGCAACGCGCAGCAAGCCGTTTGGTACCGCCGCGTCCAGCGCCTTGCCGAGCTGGCTGCTGTCGCGGCTGTGGCCCGCCAGCAGGCCGGCGGGGCTGACGATACTGACCTGGCCCTGGCCGTCGAACAGCTCCTGACGGCCGTTCAGGCTCAACTGCTGCAGGTTGTCCAGGCCTATGTCCAGGCCGACCACGCCGACGACCTTGCCGTTCTCCAGCAGGGGCAGGGCAATGCTGGTCATCAGCACCTGGCGGCCGTTGACCTCGTCGAGGTACGGCTCGAGCATGCAGGTCCGGGCGGTTTCTTGCGGGCAGGTCAACCAGCGGTTCTGCGGGCTGCCGCTGGTGCTGGTGCGGGTGTCGGCGAGCATCGCCTCAGGCATGGCTTCTTGCTCCAGGGTGCCTGGGCGTGGCTGCGACCAGTACAGCGAGAAGCGCCCGCTGTCGTTGCTGCCCACGGCCTCCTGGGCGACGAACTGGCTGTCCTGGTGGTCCAGCGCGTCGGGCTGGAACACCAGGTACAGGCCGATCACGTCCGGGTTGCTGGCCAGGCTGGCGCGCGCCTCGCGGGTCAGCTCGCCACGCAAGTCGTTGCCGCCGCGGGCCTTCAGCACCTGTACCAGGCGTCGGAAGCCATTACCGTGCTGATAGGCGTCCATGAAATAGCGCTGGATACGCAGCGCCTGGGTTTCGGCGTGCGCCTGCAGGCGCAGGCGCGCGCTGTGGTCGAGCATTTCCGAGTTGGCCTGGCTGACCAATGCCGCGCTGCGCCGGGCCTGGGTCAGCGAGGTGGTGACCAGCAGTGCGACGATGGCCAGCAGGCACAAGCCGGCAAGCAGGGTGATCTTCCACTGGATGGAGAGGCGACGCAGCGACATGAGGGCTTTCCTTTTCGATCAAGGACAACGCCCGCGGTCAGGCGCGGGCGTTGTCGGCAGCGTGGGTCATTCAGCGATGCAGTTCGGTGGCGCAACCCTGAAGGCCTTGGTCAGCCAGGCCAGGTAGATCACCCCGAGCAGTGCCCAAAGCCCGCCGAACATCAACGAGTGCGCGTTCAGGTCCAGCCACAGCGAAACGATGATGCAGAAGCCGATGGTCGGCAGTACCAGGTACTTCAACTTGTTGGCCAAGCCTTTGCGGTTGCCTTCGCGCAGGTAGCAGTGGTTGATCACCGACAGGTTGACGAAGCTGAACGCGACCAGGGCGCCGAAGTTGATGATCGACGTGGCGGTGACCAGGTCGAAGAAGATCGCCGACAGCGAGATCAGCCCGACCACGGCGATGTTCATCACCGGCGTCTTGTAGCGCGAATGCAGGCGGGCAAAGATGCTGGCCGGGATTACATTGTCGCGGCCCATCACGTACAGCAGGCGCGAGACGCTGGTCTGCGAGGCCAGGCCCGAGGCGATGGTATTGATCACGGTGCAGGCGATGAACACCGACTGGAACAGCTTGCCGCCCACGTACAGGGCGATCTCCGGCAGGGCGGCTTCCTGGTCATGGAAGCGCGCCATGGTCGGGAAGTAGGCCTGGATGAAGTACGACACCAGGATGAACACCATCCCGCCGATCAGCGCGGTCAGGAAGATGGCCCGTGGGATGGTCTTGCCTGGGTCGCGGGTTTCTTCAGACAGGCACGTCACTGCGTCGAAGCCCAGGAACGAGAAGCACAGGATGGTGGCACCAGCGGCCAAGGCGCTGAGGTGGGTCTGGTTGTCGGCGAACGGCAGCAGGCTCCAGGTGGTGCCCAGCCCTTCGCCGTGGCCCAGGCCGCGCACGCAGAGGTAGATGAACACCGCAATGATCGCGACCTGCACCGCCACGAACAACAGGTTGAAGTGCGCCACCAGGTTGATACTGCGCATGTTGATCAGGCTGATCAGGCTGACGAACCCGGCCACCCAGACCCACGCCGGCACTTCGGGGAACATGGCCGACAGGTAGAGCTTGGCCAGCAAGGCATTGACCATGGGCAGCAGCAGGTAGTCCAGCAGCGATGACCATCCCACCAGGAAGCCCACGTGCGGGTTGATGGCGCGCTGGGTGTAGGTGTAGGCCGAACCCGATTGCGGGAAGCGTCGTACCAGGGTGCCGTAGCTCACCGCTGTGAACAGGATACCGGCCAGCGCCAGGATGTAGGCGCTTGGCACGTGCCCGGCGGTGATGCCGGAAACAATGCCGAAGGTGTCGAACACGGTCATCGGCGTCAGGTAGGCCAGGCCGATGATCACCACGTGCCAGAGGCGCAGGGATTTGCGGAATTGGTCGCCGCCGGAAGCGCTTTGGTCAGGCTGCATGCTGGCGTGGCTCCTGCGGCTGGACGTGAACGGCGGGCACAGTGAGTTGCGCATGCGGCAAGGGCGAGCGGGTGGGCTCCATGTTGTTCACCTTTATTGTTCGGAGCAGAGGGAGGCGCGTGCGAGGCGCCGGTTGTTCTTTGTGGGGTGGGCGCGGTGCAAGTGGTGAAAATAAAAAACGATGGGTAGGTTGGTGTCAAGTTAAACATGACAAGATGTTGCCAAACTGAAATATTTATCGATTTCAATGGGGTTTTGTTCAGTTTTTGCGCGGTTTTTTGCGGTTTTGATCGATTTAGATGTTCGTAAAATTGAACAAATAGGATGTTTCCTATGGGCCTATCAGACGGGTCCTAAAAGCGGGATTTCTCGGCTTCGGCCACCACCTGCCCGAGGCTGCGGTGATATTCTTCAGGCCTCGCGTGGCACCTTGGCCACGTGTAAGCCCTTATGGACAGCATTCGGTTCTATTCATGAAGAAATCAGTAGGCATCCTTACCGGCCTGGCTATCGCCATTGCCGTCGCAACCACCGCTGGCGCCTGGTACACCGGCGAGCGCTTGCCTGCGGAGCTGGATTATTCCGTCAACCGCAGCAACGCCGAACTGAAAAAAGCCCTGGTGGGCGTCGGTGGCAGCCTGACCGTCGAACTGGTCTCGCTGGATCGGCACTTCTTCAGCAGTACCGCCCAGTACCGGCTCAAGGCCAAGGACATCAACCTCGGCGACGACGAAGTGGTCAGTTTCGATGTAGGCATGACCGACCAGATCGAGCATGGCCCATTCCCGTGGTCGCGGGTCAAGGCACTCAAGCTGATGCCCGTGCTGGCTGTCAGCAACAGCACGCTGCAGAAGGACGATTTCACCGCTCCCTGGTTCGCGGCAGCGGGCGAACAGGCGCCGGTCAGCGCGCAGACCAGCCTGGGCTACGGCGGCAACGTTGACAGCACGGTCCTGCTGGCCCCGCTCAAGGTCAACGAAACCGACGGCAACAGCCTCGCGTTTTCGGGCATGCAGTTGCAGCTCAGCGGCGACCGCGAAGGCAAGGCGACGAAATTCCAGGGCAGCGCCGAGCGCTTCGAAATGAAGTGGGTGCACGACGATCAGCCGCCTGCCACCTTCGAGCTGAAGGGCTTGAAGGTCGACGGCGACCTGGCCGCCACCCAGCACGATGCGATCTATGTCGGCAAGGTCGACCTGTCGCTGGCGGAAACCAAGGTGACCTTGGGGCCCAAGCAGCAGGTGCTGTCGATCAAAGGCTTTGAGCAGAAAGCCCAGCAAGCCCTCGACGGCCCGGACACCGTCGGTGGGCGCGCGGATTACACGCTGGCGGATATCACCTGGGACGGCCGCGCCGTCGGCAATGCGCAGATGGCCGTGAGCATCAAGTCGGTCAATGCGCCGGCGCTGCAAGCGCTGTCGCACTGGTACCAGGCGCACTTGCCGGAGTTCGAGGCTGCGGCCGCAGCAGGCCAGGCGGTGCCACAGATCCAGATGGGCGAAGCCGAGAAGGCCAAGTTCCAGGCTGACCTGCAGCAGCTGCTGGCCTCCAAGCCCAAGCTCGCGGTAGAAAACCTGTCGTTCAAGACCGCCAACGGCGAGAGCCGCTTCAACCTGGCAATGGACTTCGCCAGCCCGGCCTCCTTCGACCTGCCGCCCGACCAGCTGAGCAAACAACTGATCACCGAGGTCAAGACGTCGCTGTCGCTGTCCAAGCCGATGATCGGTGACCTGGCAACTTTGCAGGCTCTTTTGGAAGGGCAGACCGATGCCCAGGCCATCGCCATGCAGTCGAGCCAGGCAGGTGAAATGGTTGGCATGATGGCGCTGCAGAGCGGCATGGCCACGGTGCAGGGCAACGACGTGGTGACCCGCCTGCACTACGCCGATGGCATGGTCGACTTCAATGGCCAGAAGATGACCGTTGAGGAGTTCGCCATGCTGATGTCCATGCGTCTTGCCGCCTTGCAGCCGCAAGGTTGATTCGCTAAGCCTGCCCCGGCCCGTTCGCCGGGGCAGGCTGCATAAAAACCCCTTTTGAATTCCCTCGATTGTCTGTAGCCTTCGGCGTCCGATAATAATCCGCGCCCGCAGAGGGCCGTGATGGCCTGCGCGCCGTCCGGCGCCCTTAGCCGATCTGCCAGGGCCGGGTGATACACTCGATTTGATGCGCGCACGCGCTTGCAGGTCCAGCGATCATGACCCAGATTTCCGAACGCCTGTTGGTTCAGGCCCACCTCGACGCCAAACAGCTCAACCCGCTGACAGCCGAGCAGGAGGCCGAATACCGTGCGGCCATCGCTGCCGAGCTCAAGGCCCAGAACGCCGTGCTGGTCGCCCATTACTACTGCGACCCGGTGATCCAGGCGCT
The DNA here is from genome assembly GCF_059025405.1 of Pseudomonas sp. 5.2. Classification (NCBI taxonomy): domain Bacteria; kingdom Pseudomonadati; phylum Pseudomonadota; class Gammaproteobacteria; order Pseudomonadales; family Pseudomonadaceae; genus Pseudomonas; species Pseudomonas sp. 5.2. The sequence goes on along the minus strand of NZ_JBYBHH010000018.1, from coordinate 61,032 downwards.
GGCCGAAGAAACCGGCGGCTGCGTATCCGACTCGCTGGAAATGGCCCGCTTCGGCAAGAACCACCCCGCCGAAACCGTGATCGTCGCCGGCGTGCGCTTCATGGGTGAGACGGCAAAAATTCTCACCCCCGAAAAACGCGTGCTGATGCCCACCCTGGAAGCCACCTGCTCCCTCGACCTGGGTTGCCCGGTCGAAGCGTTTTCGGCCTTCTGCGACCAGCACCCGGAACGCACCGTGGTGGTGTATGCCAATACCTCGGCGGCCGTGAAGGCCCGTGCCGATTGGGTGGTGACCTCAAGCTGCGCACTGGAGATCGTCGAAAGCCTGATGGATAACGGCGAGACCATCATCTGGGGCCCGGACCAGCACCTGGGCCGTTACATCCAGAAGCAGACCGGTGCTGACATGCTGCTGTGGGACGGTGCGTGCATCGTCCACGAAGAGTTCAAGTCGCGTCAGTTGGCCGACATGAAGGCGCTTTACCCGGATGCCGCAATTCTGGTCCACCCCGAATCGCCAGAATCGGTGATCGACCTGGCTGACGCGGTTGGCTCCACCAGCCAGTTGATCAAAGCCGCGCAGACCCTGCCGAACAAGACCTTCATCGTCGCGACCGACCGCGGTATCTTCTACAAGATGCAGCAGCTGTGCCCGGACAAGGAATTCGTCGAGGCCCCGACTGCCGGTAACGGTGCTGCGTGCCGCAGCTGCGCGCACTGCCCGTGGATGGCGATGAACACGCTGGAGCGGGTGTTGGAATGCTTGCGCACGGGCAGCAACGAGATTTTTGTTGACCCGGCGTTGGTGCCTAAGGCGATCAAACCGCTTAACCGCATGCTGGATTTCACCCAGGCGGCGCGCTTGAAGCTTTCGGGTAACGCCTGAAAATGCTGGGGCCGCTCTGCGGCCCATTCGCAGCACAAGGCTGCTCCTACAGGGGAATGCGATCTCCAGTAGCAGCAGCCTTGTGCTGCGAATGGAGCGCAAAGCGCTCCCGAAAAACTCAGCGCCCCATCATCTCCCTGACCATCCGCTGCTGCTCCATGACCTCGCGCTGGCGCTGATCGATCTGTGACGCCAGCGGGAAATTGCTCCCCGCACGACGCTTGGCGTAATCCAGCTGCTGGATAGCCTGGTCGAAGTCACCGACCAAGGTGAAGTACTCGGCACGCGCCCGGTGCAAGCCGATGGTATTACCCGACAACCCCCGCACTTCGGCAACGTCGTACCACACATCCGGATCATCCGGCCGGCTCTTGAGCAGGTCGTTCAGTACTTTTTCCGCTTCAGCTGGCTTGTTCTGCTTCACCAGCAGGTCGGCCCGCACCTGTTTCAGCGGGTAGTTGCCCGGGTACAGCCCCTGCATGCGCTCGGCACGCTGCTGGGCGTCAGCGAGGCGGTTGTTGGTGATGTCCAGGTCGATCTGCGCGAGGTTATAGGTAATGTCGTTGGGCGCTTTGGCAAGCAACGGCTTGAGCAGTTCGCGGGCTTCGTTGAGCTGGCCACCCTTGATCTGCGCCAGGGCCAGGCCGTAGCGTGCGGCGTCCAGTTTGGGGTCTTCATCCAGTTGGGCACGGAAGCGCTTGGCGGCAAGGCCTGGGGTGCCTTCGTAGGTGAGGGCCACGCGGGCGCGGATCAACTGGTAGCGCTGGGTGTCTTCGATGCCGCCCTTGGGCGCCTGCTCGGCGCGGTTGCGCGTGTCGGCAACGCGCGACTCGGTGACCGGGTGAGTCAGCAGGAATTCTGGCGGCTTGGCATCGTAGCGGTACTGGCGCGCCAGGCGCTCGAACATGCTTGGCATGTTGCGCGGGTCGTAGCCGGCCTTTTCCAGGTTCTGGATACCGACGCGGTCGGCTTCCTGCTCGTTTTGCCGCGAAAAGCGCCGCTGCTCTTGGATCGCCGCCGCCTGGGTGCCGGCAATCATGCCGATGCCAGCGTCGCCAGCGCCCCCGGCCGCCAGCACGATGCCAGCCAGCAGCGCTGCCATCATGGGCAGTTGCATGCGTTGCTGGGCTTCGACGCCACGGGCAAAGTGGCGCTGCGACAAGTGCGCCAGTTCGTGCGCCAGTACCGAGGCGTATTCGCCCTCGGTCTGGGCATTGAGGAACAGGCCGCCGTTGACCCCGACGATGCCCCCAGGGGCGGCGAATGCGTTGAGCTCGCGGCTGTCGATCAGGATGAATTCCAGGCGTCGGTCCTGCAGCTGGCTGGTTTCTGCCAGGCGGTACACGCTGGTTTCGACGTAGTCCTTGAGCTGCGGGTCGTTCAGCTGGTTGACCTGGCCACGCAACAGGCTGAGCCAGGCGCGGCCGAGCTGGTGTTCCTGCTGCGGCGAGACGATCGCAGAGCTGGCATCACCCAGTGATGGCAGGTCGTCAGCATGGCCGGGAAGGGCCATCAGGCAGGCCAGCGTCAACAGGGTAGGGCGCAGTAGATTCATGCACGAAGCTCGCGTCGGGTCAAAGGCCTCTACTGTAGCCCGCTCACACGTTGGCGACCAGTGGCGGTATCCTAGCGGGCCTGTTACCAAAGACGTCTACCCGCGTGTGGAGAACCCCTGATGAGTGACACCCTGACCTGCGACGCCGAACTCGACGCCAGCGGGCTGAACTGCCCGCTGCCACTGCTGAAGGCGAAGATGGAACTCAACCGCCTGGCCAGTGGCGCGGTGCTCAAGGTGATTGCCACCGATGCCGGCTCGCAGCGTGACTTCCGCACTTTTGCCAAGCTGGCCGGTCATACCCTGCTGCACGAAACGGCCGAGGCCGGTACCTACACCTACTGGCTGCGCAAGGCCTGAGTCTTAACCAAGGATCGTCAATGTTCAAAGTGCTTCGCGACTGGATGCAGCGCTACTTCTCCGATGAAGAAGCGGTGGTGCTGGCGGTCCTGCTGTTTCTGGCGTTTACCGCAGTACTGACCTTGGGCGGCATGCTCGCGCCGGTGTTGGCGGGGATGGTCCTGGCGTTCCTGATGCAAGGCCTGGTCAATGCCCTGGAGCGCCTGCGCGTGCCTACTCGGCTGGCGGTGGCGGTGGTGTTCGCGTTGTTCATGGGGGCGCTGGCGGTCATCCTGCTGGTGCTGGTGCCGTTGCTCTGGCACCAGCTGATCACCCTGTTCAACGAGTTGCCCGGCATGCTCGGCAAATGGCAGTCGCTGTTGTTGCTGCTGCCTGAGCGCTACCCACACCTGGTGTCGGATGAGCAGGTGTTGCGAGCTATCGAGTCGGTGCGCGGTGAAATCGGCAAGTTTGGCCAATGGGCGCTGACCTTCTCGCTGTCGAGCCTGCCGCTGCTGGTCAACGCCATGATCTACCTGGTGCTGGTGCCGATCCTGGTGTTCTTCTTCCTTAAGGACCGGGAAATGATCGCCCGCTGGGTCAGTGGTTACCTGCCACGCCAGCGCACACTGTTGAACCGGGTGGGCAGCGAGATGAATCGGCAGATTGCCAACTACATCCGTGGCAAGGGTATCGAGATCCTGATCTGCGGGATTGCCACCTACATCGCCTTCATCAGCCTGGGGCTCAACTATGCCGCGCTACTGGCGCTGCTGGTGGGCTTGTCGGTGGTGGTGCCTTATGTGGGCGCGGTGGTGGTGACGGTGCCGGTGACGCTGATTGCCTTGTTCCAGTGGGGCTGGGGGGACCAGTTCATCTACCTGATGACGGTGTACGCGATCATTCAGGCACTGGATGGCAACGTGCTGGTGCCGCTGCTGTTTTCCGAGGCGGTCAGCCTGCACCCGGTGGCGATCATCTGCGCGGTGTTGTTGTTTGGTGGGCTCTGGGGCTTTTGGGGGATCTTCTTCGCGATCCCGCTGGCGACGCTGTTCAAGGCCGTGCTGGATGCCTGGCCGCGGCAGGAGCCGAGTGTTTCGCCACTGCTCTGAATGAAATTGGGGCCGCTTTGCGGCCCATTCGCAGCACAAGGCTGCTCCTACAAGGGTTAATGCTGCCGTTGTAGGAGCAGCCTTGTGCTGCGAATGGGGCGCGAAGCGGCCCCAACCTATCTCAAGCCTTGTTCAAAGCCTGGGCCGCCGCCAAAACGGCCTCCACATGCCCTGGTACCTTCACCCCACGCCATTCCTGGCGCAGCACACCGTCCTTGTCGATCAGGAAGGTGCTGCGGTCCACGCCCATGTATTCCTTGCCATACAGCTTCTTCAGCTTGATCACGTCGAACAGCTGGCACAGGGCCTCGTCCTTGTCGCTGATCAGCTCGAACGGGAAGCCTTGCTTGGCCTTGAAGTTCTCATGCGACTTGATGCCATCGCGCGACACGCCGAACACCACGGTGTTGGCTGCGGCAAAGGCGTCATGCTGGTCGCGGAAACCCTGGCCTTCGGTGGTGCAGCCCGGGGTGCTGTCCTTCGGGTAGAAGTACACCACCACCTGGCGGCCCTTGAGCTCGGCGAGGCAGACCGTCTGGCCGCTGGTGGCCTGGGCCTGGAAATCGGCAACGGGTTGGTCGAGTGCTACGGCCATAGGGGCTTCCTTACACGGGGTTCTGTGGGCGCCAAGGCTCGATCAGCGCATCCAGGTTCAAGGCATCGGCAAAGTCCAGGAACTGGTCACGCAGCCAGCTGATCTGGGTGCCGGCGGGCAGGATCACGGTGAACTGGGCGTTGAGCATGCTGCTGCCGGTTTGTGGCGCCAGGTAGGTGTCGCAGGTCATGGCTTCGAGCTCGACGCGGTGGTCGAGGAAGAACTGGCACAGCTCATTGATGATGTCCGGGCGGTAGGCCGCACTGACATAGGCCACGTAAGGCAGCGCCTGCGGGCGCACCTCCTGGTCGGCGCTGCGCACCACATCGAGGGTCAGGCCGTGCTTTTTGCCCAGGCCCGGCAGGGAAGCTTCAAGACGCGCCAGGGCGTCCCAGCTGCCACCGACCTGCAGCACCAGGGCGCTGGTCTCGCCATGGCGGCTCAGGCGCGAAGTGACGACCGCGCAGCGGTTTTCGAAGGCAGCGCGGCTGAGGACGTTGGCCAGTTCCATGGGGTTTGGGCCCAGGGCACTGATGACAAGGAATTGTTCGCGGACGGTGGGGGTGGACATGCAGCATTCCTAAAGCGATGAGCGGTCGGTGCAGGACAGGCAAAAGCCTCCAGTCGGCAGGGCCCGGGGCTCGCATGCGAGGTCGTGGACGCCGGCGGGGAGCAAGGTCGACGGCCCGGCGGGCCGCGCTGCACCGATCAAAGGGCCAAGGGTAGCGAAATAAGCCGCCGAGGGGAATGCTCCGCCCGCCTGCTTCGCTTGTGCAAGGCCGATGCCCCCAGTACCATTACCGCTCTCTTTTTCCGGCAGGAGCAGTTACATGATTGCGGGCAGTATGGTGGCATTGGTCACTCCCATGGATGCACAAGGGCGTCTTGACTGGGACAGCCTCGGCAAACTTGTAGACTTCCACCTGGAAAACGGCACTCATGCGATCGTCGCCGTCGGCACCACCGGCGAGTCGGCCACCCTGACTGTTGAAGAACACATCGAGGTCATCGAATTTGTTGTCAAACGTGTCAATGGCCGCATCCCGGTCATCGCAGGCACCGGCGCCAACTCCACGTCGGAAGCCGTGCACCTGACCCAGAACGCCAAGAACGCTGGCGCCGATGCCTGCCTGCTGGTCGTGCCGTACTACAACAAGCCGACCCAGGAAGGCTTGTACCAGCACTTCAAGCACATCGCTGAAGCCGTCGACATCCCGCAGATCCTCTACAACGTGCCCGGCCGCACTTCGTGCGACATGCAGGCCGAGACCGTGATCCGCCTGTCGACCGTGCCGAACATCATCGGCATCAAAGAAGCCACCGGCGACCTGGCCCGCGCCAAAGCCATCCTCGATGGCGTCAGCAAGGACTTCATCGTCATGTCCGGCGACGACCCGACCGCTGTCGAGCTGATCCTGCTGGGCGGCAAGGGCAACATCTCCGTGACCGCCAACGTCGCCCCGCGCGAAATGGCCGATCTGTGCGAGGCCGCCCTTGAGGGCAATGCCGAGAAGGCCCGCGCGATCAACGAAAAACTCATGCCGCTGCACAAAGACCTGTTCTGCGAAGCCAACCCGATTCCGGTGAAGTGGGCGCTCGTTGAAATGGGCCTGATGCACAAGGGCATTCGCCTGCCGCTGACCTGGCTGAGCGAAGGCTGTCACGAAAAAGTCCGTACTGCCTTGCGCCAGTCCGGCGTACTGGTTTAATCGAGGAAGTACACCGCATGAAGCGACTGGCTGGTCTTTCCGCCCTTGCCCTGATCATTTCCAGCACCAGCGGTTGCGGCTGGCTGTGGGGCGACGAGGGTTATTTCCGCGACCGCGGCAGCGATTACCTGCAGGCGCACCCGACTGCGCCGATGCAACTGCCGCCGGACGCCAGCAACGTCAAGCGCCTCGACCCGCTGTTGCCTATTCCGCGTAACGTTGCTGATGACCGTGCCACCGGCGAGTTCGAAGTACCGCGCCCGCAGCCCCTGACTGCGGGTGCCGAAGTCAGCGATTTCAGCCTGCAGCGCAGCGGCAACAGCCGTTGGGTCCTGGCCCAGCGCTCGCCCGCCGAAGTTTGGCCGGCAGCCCGTCAGTTCTTTGAAGACAATGGCTTCCGCATTGCTGAAGAGCGCCCACAGACTGGCGAATTCAACACCACCTGGCAGCGTTTCGACGAACTCTCCGCGTCACTCGGTCAGCGCCTGGCGAGCACCGCCAGCAGCGCAGACAGCGAAGTGCGCGTGCGTGTACGCATGGAGCCCGGCGTGCAACGCAACACCTCCGAGGTGTACATCGTCAGCGTCGAGCGCCCGGCAGGCAGCACTGCCGAGCCTGGTTTCCCGTCCTCGTCCAGCAACACTGGCGCCGATGCCCTGCTGGTTGACGAAATGCTTGCCAGCATGAACCGCAGCGCCGAGAAGGGCGGGTCGGTCTCGCTGCTGGCCGCACGCGATTTCGATGCCCCGAGCCGCGTCAGCCTGAGCGAAGACGGCAGCGGCAACCCGGTGCTGTACCTGGGCGCCGACCTGGATCGTGCCTGGTCCAGCGTAGGCCGCGCCTTGGAGCAAGGTGGCGAATGGCGTGTCGAAGACATCAACCGCAGCCTGGGCCTGTACTACATCAACCTGTCCGAAAAGCCTGACGACAAGCAGAACGAGCCGGGCTTCTTCAGCCGCCTGTTCGGCAGTGCGCCGTCCAAGGAAGAGCGTGAAGCCCGTGCCGAACGCTACCAGGTGCGCCTGAGCAAGGTCGGTGAAAGCGTGCAGGTGACGGTCGAGAAAAACATCAACACCGTGGCTCCGGCCGATGTCGCCCGCCGCGTGCTGAGCGCCATTCAGGACCACCTGGGTTAAGTGCGCTTCGCGGTACTCGGAAGCGGCAGCCAGGGAAACGGCACGCTGATCGCCAGTGGTGACACGCTCATCCTGGTCGATTGCGGGTTTTCCCTGCGTGAAACCGAGCGGCGCCTGGCGCTGCTCGGGGTCAGCGCAGCACAGCTTAGCGCCGTGCTGGTCACCCACGAACATGCCGACCACGTGCATGGGGTGGGGTTGCTGTCGCGGCGCTACAATGTACCGGTCTACCTCAGCCAAGGGACCTTGCGCGGCCTGCGCAAGCCGGTGGAGGTGGCCGGTTTTCTCGCGTGTGGCGACAGCCTGCGCATCGGTGGCCTGGAGGTGACGGCGGCGCGCGTCGAACATGACGCCTACGAGCCGTTGCAGTACGTGTTCAGCGACGGCCGACGGCGTTTCGGCATGCTCACCGACCTGGGCTCGTACGATGCGTTGCTGCTGGAGCGCTACCAAGGCCTGGATGCCTTGTTGATCGAGGCTAACCACTGCCGTGACCTGCTGGCGCGCGGGCACTACCCGGCCTTCTTGAAGCTGCGGGTGGGTGGCGCGCAAGGGCATTTGAACAATCACCAGGCTGCGCGCCTGGTGGACGAGTTGGGCTGGAGCAACCTGCAACACCTGGTGCTGGCCCACCTCAGCAGCAAGAACAACCTGCCACAACTGGCCCGCCAGTGCTTCGTCGACACCCTTGGGTGCGACCCGGACTGGCTTCAGGTGGCGAATCAGGAACACGGGCTCGACTGGCGCGAAATCGCCTAGCCCAACTACTCAAGCAAGCGGAGCCCATCATGGAAAAACGCGAAGAACTTTACCGCGGCAAGGCCAAATCGGTTTACAAGACCGACGACGCCGACCGCTTGATCCTGCTGTTCCGCAACGACACCTCGGCGTTCGACGGCAAGCGCATCGAACAGCTCGACCGCAAAGGCATGGTGAACAACAAGTTCAACGCCTTCATCATGCAAAAGCTCGAAGAAGCCGGCGTGCCGACCCAGTTCGACAAGCTGCTGGGCGACAACGAGTGCCTGGTGAAGAAGCTCGACATGATCCCAGTCGAGTGCGTGGTGCGTAACTACGCCGCGGGCAGCCTGGTCAAGCGCCTGGGCGTGGAGGAGGGCATCAAGCTGGAGCCGTCCACCTTCGAACTGTTCCTGAAGAACGACGAGAAGGGCGACCCCTTCATCAACGAATCCCACGTTGTCGCGTTCGGCTGGGGCACCGCCGAGCAGCTGGTCGAAATGAAAAAGCTGTCGCTGAAAGTCAACGAAGTGCTGAACAAGCTGTTCGATGACGCCGGCCTGCTGCTGGTCGACTTCAAGCTGGAGTTCGGCGTCTTCCACGGCCAGATCGTCCTGGGCGACGAATTCAGCCCAGACGGCTGCCGCCTGTGGGACAAAGAAACCCGCAAGAAGATGGACAAGGACCGCTTCCGTCAGGGCCTGGGCGACGTCATCGAAGCCTACGAAGAAGTTGCCAAGCGCCTGGGCGTGCCGCTGTAAGCGGCCCGTTCACGCAAGCGCCTGATACCACGCGAATTTTTTTGAAATAAAGGTTTGCGTTTCAGAAATTCGCTGGTATGATGCGCGCCATTGGAGAGATGCCGGAGTGGTCGAACGGGACGGATTCGAAATCCGTTGTACTGGCAACAGTACCTAGGGTTCAAATCCCTATCTCTCCGCCATACATGTGGTAGATGAAGCCCCTGAAAACGATGAGTTTTCAGGGGCTTTTTCGTTGTTTGGCCTTAATGCTTCATCATCCCCAGTTCCGCATCATCAAGCAGCGCTTTGGCCATCGCGCTCAGGTAATGCGAAGCCCAGATCAACTTCTGATCGCCCTCCATCAACCCTGTCAGGGTCATGTCGCGTACATAGCCCATCAGCTCGGATGCCTGTTCGCGGGCGCTTTGGCAGCAGATGCCTGGCTCGATGCGAAAGAGTGGGTGGGTTTGGTTTTCGCCTTGGTAGAACGTTGTCAGGCCGACAGTGGTGGGCGGCTTTGGGGTGGCTGTAGTCGTCATTTGAACTCCCTGGAATTTAGTGCCGAGTCGGGCCTCTTCGCGGGCAAGCCCGCTCCCACCGGGCACGGCCAACTATTGTGGGAGCGGGCTTGCCCGCGAAGGGGCCGGGCCTGGCTACGCAGCTATTCGAACGCTCAATGGACCGTGCCCGGCGCTGCGGGGATGTGCGGCTGCATCTGCAATTGCATCAATGCGGACTCAACCAGGCTTTGTACTGCCTCCATCTCGTGGATGACTGCCTGCATCACGATCGAGTTGGGGGAGGTGGGCTTGAGTTGCACTGATTGGCGGGCTACAGACAGGGCACAGAGGACGTACTCTGTGGATTGAATCAGGGTGTCCTGCAATATCTGCGAGGAATCGAGGGAGTAGGGCGGATCGGGGACTATCTTGCGCATGAAAGCTCCTTGGGTAAGTGGAGCTGCCTGGCAACGCTGTCAAACGAATGGAGGCAGCTATACACAGGTTGACAGACCGGTACCCAAGCAACCCGGCGCACACGAATGTGCCCTATGTACAGCCGCCATGAAGCGCTGCAACGGAAACTTGGGTTGTCGGCCTGTCAAAGCCAGTCGTTGATTTGGCAACGACACGGCGAGACTAGAGCGCGACCCAAGCACTAGCAACAGTTTGAGCGGCTCGGGAGTATGTTTGGGAAATGGACTACAAGATAGGGGAAAAAACTGAAGGTTAGCTCTAGGGCGGATGGCTGATTCGCCATCCTTTACAGTTCAAGAAATGACAACTGCGCTCTTCTGTTATTTATGCGTTTTGGGTAAACCTGGGGCCGCTTTGCGGCCCATCGCAGGCAGCTCCTACAGGTAAAGCGCAAGCCTTGAAGGCAATGCAGTACCTGTAGGAGCTGGCTTGCCTGCGATGGGCTGCGCAGCAGCCCCGGAAATCTCGAATCAGCGCATCGCCGCCAGCTTGATCCCAAACCCAACCAGGCAAACCCCCGCCAACCGCTCGAACAGGTTGGCAATCCGTGGGTTCGCGCGCATGCGTTCGGCCAGCTTGTGGGTCAATACCACCGCAATCAGCCCATACAGGAACGTCACCACCGCCACGGTCGCCGCCAGAAAGCCAAAGGTCAGCAACCCCTGGTGCTTCACCGGGTCGACGAACAGCGGGAAAAACGCCATGTAGAACATGATCGCCTTGGGGTTGAGCAAGGTGATCATCATCGTCTGGCGCAAGTAGTGGCCGTTGTCCATGCGGCTTGCACGCGGGGCGCCGCCGGGTTTGCTCAGCACCATGCGCAGGCCCAGGTAGGCCAGGTACGCAGCACCCGCCCATTGCACCACGTGGAAGGCGGCAGGGTAGGCGGCAAGTAAGGTGGCAACGCCGGCCACGGCCAGCCACAGCAGCACCTGGTCACCCAGGATGACCCCGAAGGTCGCCGCCAAACCGGCCTTGATGCCACCCTTGCCCGTGGCCGTGATCAAGGCAAAGTTGCCCGGGCCAGGGATGGCCAGGACGATGATGAAGGCGATGACGAAGGCGCCGTAGTCGGTAACACCCAACATGGGGGGAACTCCTGTAATAGTGCAGGTGCAAGGCAGAACTACAGACTATCTTCCCCGGCGGCTTACTTTTCAACTGTCCATTAATGCTACAAGTATGCGACGCATTTTTACATCGCAGCCCGTGCGACTTGGATCCAATGCCTTGGTTCTGTATGATCCGGGCGCCATCAGTACGATGGCCGACGATTCATTTAAAGGACTTAGTATGAAAAAGCTGTTGAAAGCCACTGTTGCCGTTGCTGTCGTTTCGGGCGTTGCCCTGCTGTCCGGCTGCACTGGTCAAGTCTACAACCAGCAGAAGAACTGCTCGTACGACTACCTGTTCCACCCTTCGGTTTCCATCTCCAAGGTCATCGGTGGTTGCGGCCCGATCGATAAACTGCCTCAGCCGCAGTAATCTTGGCGATACCCTGATCGCGACGCTTGCGGCGTGATCCAAGGACCCCGGTCATGCAGATGCCCGGGGTCTTTTGTTTAAGGGTCACCAGCGCAACGAAACGGTACCGAGCAAGGTCCGCTCTTCACCCCAATAGCAACGCCCGGCGTTGTTGCAGCCTGCTACGTACTCTTTGTCGAACAGGTTGCGGGCATTGACCTCGACCGACCAATTTTCGTCGAGGGTGTACCCCACCTTGGCATCCACCAGCGTGACATCACCGGTATCGAGCTTGCCGTACAGGCTCGCCGGGGTATAAGCGAAGGTGCTGTCGAAGTGACGCACGCCACCGCCAATCTGCAGCCCCTTCAACAGCCCGTCACGAAAACGGTAGGTGCTCCACACCGATGCCTGGTTGCGCGGCACGCCGGTCATCTGGTGGTCTTCATACAGCGAGCCCGCCACGTCCTTGGTAATGCGCGAATCGGTGTAGGTGTAGGCCGCGGTGAGGTTGAGGTTTTCGCTCAGGTCGCTGTTGAGCTCCAGTTCCACACCCTTGGCGCGGCTGGCGCCGATCTGGCGGTAGTCGCCGACGCTTGAGTCGAACAGCACATCGTCCTTCTTGCGCAGGTCGTACACCGACGCGGTAAAGGCGGTGTTCCAGCCCTTGGGCTCGTACTTGATACCCACTTCATACTGTTCGCTGGTGGTCGGGTCCAGCGGGCCGCTCCTGCTCTCGGTCTGCTGGGTGGGGGCAAAGGCGGTGGAATAGCTGAAGTACGGCGACAGGCCGTTTTCGAACTGGTACATCACCCCGGTCTGCCAGGTGAACTTGCTGTCCCAGCTGTCCATGTCGACTGGCGGGTTGCCGACCTTGTTGCGGAACTGGCTGTTGACCCGGTCCAGGCGCCCGCCGAGCAGCAAAACCCAGTTGTCGACCTTGGTTTGCAGCTGGCTGTAGAGGCCGTACATGGTTTGATCGAGCAAGGCGTTCTGCACATGCAGGGGCGTGCTTGGTTTGCCGGTCCAGACCGGGTTGAACACGTTGATGGTGCCGCCGTTGCCGGCGTCCCAATCCTGGTTGAACGAGGTGCGGTCAAGGCTCGCCCCCAGCAGCAGGGTGTGTTCGAACGCACCGCTGTCGAAGTGGCCTTCGAATTGGTTGTCCAGCGAGTAGGCGATGGACTTGTTGTATCGGTCGTAGGCAGTGTTGCCTAAGGTGGTGCCGAAGCCGCCGTTGTTCAGGCTGCCTGGCCACATCTCCTGGCGGTCGATGCGCGACTGCATATAGCGCGAGTTCTGGCGGAACTGCCAGGTGTCGTTGAAGCGGTGGCTGAACTCATAGCCCAGGCTCCAGGTTTCGCGTTCGAAGTTGTCCCAGTCCGGGTTGCCGGACAGCTGGTCCTTGTCGATCTTGCCGTTGGGGTTGTGCAGCAAGGTGCCGGCCGCGGGGTAGCCCAACTCCATCAAGGTGCGGTCGCGCTGGTAGGTGGCCAGCACGGTCAGGCTGTTGAACTCGTCGAAGTTCAGGGTCAGCGATGGGGCGATGTAGAGGCGGTCATCAGGCTGGTGATCGACCTGGGTATCGGCGTTGCGGCCCATCATTACCAGGCGGCCAAGCACATTGCCTTCATCGTTCAACGGGCCGGAGACGTCGACACCCAGTTGGCGGCGGTTGTGCGAGCCATAGCTCAGTTGCACTTCGCCGCGGGCCTCGGCGGTCGGCCGTTTGCTGACCAGGTTGACCACGCCACCTGGGGCGTTCTCGCCGTACAGGATCGAGGTCGGGCCGCGGAACACTTCCACGCGCTCGAGGCCATAGGGTTCGCTGCTGGTGTCGTAACGGTTGCCTTGCACTCGCAGGCCATCGCGCAGCAGGCCGTAGCCATAGTCGGTGGCGTTGAAACCACGGATGAAGAACAGGTCGCCCGCCTGGCCGTCACCGCCGGCAAAGGGTGGGGAGAAGATGCCCGGTACATAGCCGAGCACTTCGGTGAGGGTTTGCGATTGCTGGTCGTCCATGCGCTGGCGCGTCACCACCGAGACCGAGCGCGGAGTGTCGGCGAGGGCGCTGCTGGTCTTGCTGGCCGTGGCGCTGGAGACGGCACGGTAGCCCGTGTCGCCCTGGCCATTGCTGGCAGCCAGGGTGGCGGCGTTGATGGCGGTGGCATCCAGTTGCAAGGCGTTGCCGTCTTCGACCGGTTGCAGCACATAGCCGCTGCTGCCTTGCGGTACAGCCTGCAGACCGCTGCCTTGTAGCAGTCGGGCCAGCCCTTGGGTGACGCTGTAGCGGCCTTGCAGGCCCTGGCTGGTTTTACCGGCGGCCAATGCGTTGCTGCCGGCCAGGTAGATGCCGGCCTGGCTGCTGAACTGGTTGAGGGCGCTGGTCAGTGAGCCCGGGGCGATGTTGAAGGCAGTCTCGGCATTGATCGCTTGTTCGGCGTGCGCCAAGGTCGCCGGCAGCATCAGCGGTGCAGCGGCACAAAGGGAAAGCGGGGCGGCAAGCGCCAGGCGAAAGGCGGGGTGGAGGGGCGTCGGCATGCTGGTCCCTGAGGTCGATACGGTCAGTTGAGGGCGGTTGTGAGGGGTTAACCGAACGAGATTGGGAAAAGGGAACCGGTTGGTGCGGTTTTTTTGCATGAGGATTGTGGGGTGTATGGCGCTACAAACCTATCGGCAACCACCAGCCCCACTCGTCACGCCGGCTCGACGCTCACCCACCAGGGCGTCAGCCTTTGCACACGAACCGGCAGCGCCGCCTGCAGCAGGTCGAGTGCGCGGTCGGTATCGTTGAGCGGAAAAGCCCCCATCACTGACAGCTGTGCCACCGACGGGTGCCAGCCCAGGTGGCCATGGCGATAGCGGCCCAGCGTCTGCAACAGCTGCGCCAGGGGCATGTCCTCGGCATTCAGGCGCTGATGAATCCACGACTCGCCCGCGCTCTGCGCCGGGCGCGGCGCGCTGATGCCCTGGGCGGTGAAGACCACCTGCTGCCCGGCCTGGACGATAAGGCGCTCGGCCCGCTGCGCAGTGCACACTTCGACCGCACCGGCGTACACGTCCAGCCGCGTGGTCTCGCCCTGCTGGCACACCGCAAAACGGGTACCGAGGGCTTGCATGCGACCTTGCGCGGTGTCGACAAAAAATGGCCGGCGCGAGTCGGCGGCGGTTTCCACCAGGATTTCGCCAAAACGCAACGTGAGCACGCGGCTCAGCGCAGAGAACTCCAGGTCCACTGCACTCTGGGCGCCCAGCCACAGCTGGCTGCCGTCGGCCAAGCGGGTTTGCCGGGTTTCACCAATGCCGGTGGCAAGGTCGGCACCCCAGCCCGGCAGTGGCGCACCCCGCCAGGCCTGCCAGCCGAGCAGCGAGCTGGCGCCGAGCACCAGCAACGTCTTGAGCCCGGTGCGCCGGCTGAAGCGGCGCGGGTCGTGCTCGCGCAGGGCCCGGCCCGCGGCAGTGCCTTCGGCCTGCAAAGGCGCGAAGCGCTGGCCGACACGTTGCACGTAGTGCCAGGCTGCGCGGTGGTCGCCGTGCTGGTCGAGCCAATGTTGCCACTGGTGGTGGACCTGCGGGCCGGCGTCCTCGTCCTGCAGTTGCACATACCAATGCGCGGCTTCTTGCAAACTGGCGTGGCTGAGTTTCTGTGTGGGTGTGCTCATGGCGTCATTCCACCAGCACGCCGTCGAGTTCGGCTTCAAGGATGGCGCAGTGCAAAAAGGCCTGCGCCAGGTACTTCTTGATCATGCGTTCGCTGACGCCAATGTGCGCGGCGATATCGCGGTAGGCCAGGCCATCGAGTTGTGCCAGCAGAAACGCCTGGCGCACCTTGCCGGGCAAGCGCAACAGCATCGCGTCCACCTCGTGCAGGGTTTCGACGATGATCGCTCGCTGCTCGGGGGAGGGCTGCACGGCTTCGGGCTGCAACGCCAGCTGTTGCAGCCAGGCATGCTCCAGCCGCTGGCGCCGCCAGTGGTCCACGCACAGGCCACGGGCGATGGTGGCCAGGTAGGAGCGTTCAGCGCGCTCCCCGTCGAACTGGCGCGGGCGGTTGAGGATGCGCAGGAACGTATCCTGAACCAGGTCGGCAGCATCGCAACGGCTGCCCAGGCGCCGGTACAAAAAGCCAAGCAACCAGCGCGAATGGCTGTGGTACAGGGTATGGATCGAGGTGTTCAACTCAGGTATCGAAACCACGGCGGCATCCGGCGCGAGCGCGTACTGGTGCGAATGAGAAATGATCGCAATAGTAGGGGTGGCGGAAGAATACTGCAATCGCTGTCGAATATTCCCGCGTGGCTGGGACAACCTGTCGCCTTGACGCGCAGCCCCTCAATTTGTTTGTGCTGGCAATTCAGATACAATCGGAAAAACGTTTCAGCGATGGCGGGTCAATTCGACCATCGGCTGGGCGTTCACTGTTTCTCTTGGCTGCTGACTCCAATGATCAATAACAAGCGCGCGCTGAAGGACAGAACGACACGAGGCCCCGCCTAGGCCTCCCTTACGTGCTAACCATTGGGATTGATCAATGTTCAAGAAAGCTGGCAAGACCTTGCTGGGTCTGGCTGTCGCGGCGAGCGTCATGCAAGCGCACGCGGTAGAAACCAAGAAAGTCGACGTGCTGCTGGTCGGCGGCGGCATCATGAGTTCCACCCTGGCGGTCTGGCTGCACGAGCTGGAGCCGAGCTGGTCGATGGAAATGGTCGAACGCCTGGACGGTGTCGCCGAAGAAAGCTCCAACGGCTGGAACAACGCCGGTACCGGCCACTCCGCGCTGGCCGAGCTGAACTACACCCCGGAAGACAAAGACGGCAACGTCAACATCACCAAGGCCATCGAAATCAACGAAGCCTTCCAGATCTCCCGCCAGTTCTGGTCGTGGCAGGTGCGTCAGGGCGTGCTGAAGAACCCGCATTCGTTCATCAACAGCACCCCGCACATGAGCTTCGTCTGGGGCGATGACAACATCAAGTTCCTCAAGAAGCGTTATGACGCGCTGCAGGCCAGCCCGCTGTTCCGCCCGATGCAATATTCCGAAGACCACGCGCAGATCGCCAAGTGGGTCCCGCTGATGATGGAAGGCCGCGACCCTAACCAGAAGCTGGCCGTGACCTGGACGCCGATCGGTACCGACGTCAACTTCGGCGAGATCACCCGCCAGTTCGTTGGCCACCTGAAGACCCAGGACAAGTTCGACCTGAAGCTGTCCAGCGAAGTGCAGGACATCACCCGCAACAAGGACGGCTCCTGGCACGTCGAGTACAAGAACCTGAAGGACGGTACCGAATCGGCCACCGACGCCAAGTTCCTGTTCATCGGTGCCGGCGGCGGCGCGCTGAAGCTGCTGCAGAAGTCGGGCATCCCTGAGGCCAAGGAATACGCCGGCTTCCCGGTGGGCGGCTCGTTCCTGGTGACCGAGAACCCAACCGTTGCCATGCAGCACATGGCCAAGGCCTACGGCATCGCCTCGACCGGCGCGCCACCCATGTCGGTACCGCACCTGGACACCCGCGTGCTGGACGGCAAACGCGTGATCCTGTTCGGGCCATTCGCGACCTTCTCGACCAAGTTCCTGAAGAACGGCTCGTACCTCGACCTGCTGGGCAGCACCACGCTGCACAACGTGTGGCCGATGACCAAGGTCGGTATCGAACAGTACCCGCTGGTGGAGTACCTCGCGGGCCAGCTGATGCTGTCTGACGACGACCGTTTCGAAGCCCTGCGCACCTACTTCCCGAACGCCAAGAAAGAAGACTGGCGCCTGTGGCAGGCGGGCCAGCGCGTGCAGATCATCAAGCGTGATGCCGAGAAAGGCGGCGTGCTGAAGCTGGGCACCGAAGTCGTGGCCTCCGAGGACCGCACCATTGCTGGCCTGCTGGGTGCCTCGCCAGGTGCTTCGACTGCTGCGCCGATCATGCTGAACGTGCTCGAAACCGTGTTCAAAGAGAAGGTGGCGACGCCTGAGTGGCAAGCCAAGATCAAAGAGATCGTGCCGAGCTACGGTACCAAGTTGAATGATTCGGCAGCCGCCACGCAGAAAGAGTGGAACTACACCGCTGAAGTGCTGCAGTTGGAGAAGCCGCCCGTGATCGACGCCAGCGTCGATTTCGGTGCTGCGCCAGGCAAAGCGGTTGAAAGCAAGCCAGAGAACGACATGGCGCTGTAAGCGACACTGTTGTGAACGAAAGCCACGGGGATGACCTCGTGGCTTTTTTATTGCCTGTACCGGCCTCTTCGCGGGTGAACCCGCTCCCACAGGTTGAGCACAATACCTGTGGGGGCGGGTTCACCCGCGAAAGGGCCGGCACCGAAAACCGCTGATCGGAAACCCTGGCGGGAGCCAATAAAAACATATTTTGATGCTTAAATTAATCTTGTCAGTCGATCCCCTCCAGGAGGGTGCCGTCATGAACCTCAAGATTGCTGCCTTACTGCTGCTAGCGCTGTGCGCACAGCCGGCATGGAGCCAGAGTTACTCAACCGCTACCCCCGCCGCCAAACCCGCCCAAGCCGTTGCACTGACCACGCGCCTTGCCATGCGCGACCTGTGGGTCGAGCACATTTTCTGGGTCCGCAACTACGCCGTGGCCAACCAGGCCGGCAATGCCAAGCAAGCCGCAATTGCTGCCAACGAAGTGGTCGCCGATGCCACCCGCATCGCCAACAGCATTGCGCCGTTGTACGGCCAGACGGCAGCCGACCAGTTGCTCAAACTGCTCGCCGGCCACTGGGGCGCCATCAAGCATTACAGTGACGCCACCGTGGGCAAGGACAAAAAAGGCCAGCAGGCCGCTGTCGATGACCTGACCAGTAACGCCAAGGCGCTTGCCGCGTTCCTGGCCAAGGCCAACCCCAACCTGCCCGAGCAGACCCTGATCACGATGCTCGGCGCCCATGGCGGCCATCATATTGCGCAGATCGACCAGCTTGCCGCTGGCGACTATGCCGGTGAGGCACGCACCTGGGGGATGATGCGCGAGCATATCCTGGCACTGGCGGACGCCTTGACGGCGGCGCTGGTCAAGCAGTTCCCGGACAAGTTCTGATGCTCGAAGGGCTTGGCCGTACCCAACAGGACCTGCTCCATGCATTGCTGCATCAGCCGGCTGGCATGAGCATCGACGACCTGGCGCAGGCCCTGGCCATCACCCGCACCGCGGTGCGTCAGCACCTGGCCGCACTGGAGCGTGACGGCCTGGTGATGCGCGGTGCCACCCGGCCTACCGGGCGCCGCCCGGAGCAACTGCACCAGCTCACCGAGCATGCCCGCGAGCTGTTCCCGCGGCAGTATCCGCTGTTGGCCAATCTGTTGATCGATGAAGTGGCCGGCATCATCGGCCATGACGCCTTGCAGGTGCTGATGCGCCAGTTGGGGCGCAAGCTGGCGGCAGACCTGGAGCGGCAGGTGGTGGATGAAGCGCGCATCGTTCAGCACATGAACACGGCCGGGTATGAGGCCGAGGTGTTCTTTCGCTCAGCCGGGGAGCCGCAGATCGTGGCGCACAATTGCGTGTTCCATCACCTGGCCAAGGCGCACCCCGTGGTGTGTGAGCTGGATCTGGCGCTGATCGGGGCGTTGGGGGGCGCCGAGGTCAGCCATGAGGAATGCATGCTGAGGGGAGGGCAGGTGTGCAGGTTTGCACTGCGTAAGGAACAGACTTGATGCTGGTTGTGCGGGCCTCTTCGCGGGCAAGCCCGCTCCTACAGGTACAGCACTGCCTTTGAGGTCAGTGAGGACCGTGTGGGAGCGGGCTTGCCCGCGAAGAGGCCCGCACAGCAATCACTGCTGCCGCAGAATGCACGCCAGTAACCCAGGGAACCGTTCGTCGAGCATTTCGCTGCGCAGTGAGTTCATGTGGGTAGTGCCGACATTACGCGTATGCACCAACCCCGCATCGCGCAACACGCGAAAATGGTGCGACATGCTCGACTTCGGCCGGCCGCCGTCCAGCTCGCCGCAGCTGGCCTCCGCCACGCCCGCCAAGTGGCGCACGATTTCCATGCGCACGGGGTCGCTCAAGGCGTAAAGCAGGCGCTCGAGGATCAGGTCTTCAGGGTTGGGATGTTTGTAGGCTCGCATGGTCGACATGATAACGGGCCTTTCAATTATTGCCATAGTTCGATTATGATCGAACTATCGTATTCAGATGAACCCGGAGTCCCTCATGTCCGCATTGTTCGAACCCTATACCCTCAAAGACGTCACCCTGCGCAACCGCATCGCCATTCCGCCCATGTGCCAGTACATGGCCGAGGACGGCATGGTCAATGATTGGCACCACGTCCACCTGGCCGGCTTGGCCCGGGGTGGTGCCGGCCTGGTGGTGGTCGAAGCCACTGCAGTCGCGCCGGAAGGGCGCATTACCCCCGGCTGCGCCGGTATCTGGAGCGACGCCCATGCCCAGGCGTTCGTGCCGATGGTGCAGGCGATCAAAGCAGCAGGCTCAGTGCCGGGCATCCAGATTGCCCATGCCGGGCGCAAGGCCAGCGCCAACCGCCCGTGGGAAGGTGACGACCACATCGCCGCCGACGATGCCCGCGGCTGGCAGACCATCGCCCCGTCGGCCATCGCCTTCGGCGCTCACTTGCCGAAAGTACCGCGCGAAATGACCTTGGACGACATTGCCCGGGTCAAGCAGGACTTCGTCGATGCCGCCCGCCGTGCGCACGAGGCGGGCTTTGAGTGGATCGAGCTGCACTTTGCCCACGGTTACCTGGGCCAAAGCTTCTTCTCCGAGCATTCCAACCAGCGTACCGACGCCTACGGTGGCAGCTTCGAGAACCGTAGCCGCTTCTTGCTGGAAACCCTGGCAGCCGTACGTGAGGTGTGGCCGGAGAACCTGCCGCTGACCGCCCGCTTTGGTGTGCTGGAATATGACGGTCGCGATGAGCAGACCTTGGACGAGTCCATCGAGTTGGCCCGGATGTTCAAAGCCGGTGGCCTGGACCTGCTGAGTGTCAGCGTCGGCTTCACCATCCCTGAGACGAACATCCCGTGGGGCCCGGCGTTCATGGGGCCGATTGCCGAGCGCGTACGCCGCGAGGCTGGCCTGCCGGTGACGTCGGCGTGGGGCTTTGGTACGCCGCAGCTGGCTGAAGGCGCGCTGAAAGCCAATCAGCTCGACCTGGTGTCGGTAGGGCGTGCGCACCTGGCGGACCCGCACTGGGCGTACTTCGCGGCCAAGGAGTTGGGGGTGGATAAAGCGTCGTGGACCTTGCCGGCGCCTTATGCGCACTGGCTTGAGCGTTATCGCTGAGTTGCTGATTATTCAGTAGCCTGGGCCGGCCTCTTCGCGGGGCAAGCCCGCTCCCACAGGTAACCGCCAACCTCAAGGCCAGCGGAGTACCTGTGGGAGCGGGCTTGCCCCGCGAAGAGGCCGGCCCTGATCAAAACCGATCCAACCGATAGGCCTCCATCTGCAGCCCTCTTTCCTGGTCGGCCAGCCGCCCCACCCATTCGGCCGTCACCGCCGCCTGGGTCAACCCCAGGTGCTGATGCCCGAACGCAAGCATCACCCGTCCCTCGCACACCTGGTCGATCACCGGCAATGAATCCGGCAAGGACGGCCTGAAACCCATCCACGGCGTCGCCCCTTCGGCATCGAGATCTTGCTGGAACAAGCCCTTGCTCAGCCGATGTAGCTGCCATGCCCGCTGCATGCTTGGCGGCGCATCGAGCCCGGCGAATTCCACCGTGCCGGCCAGCCGTAACCCGTCGGCCATCGGCGTCATGATGAACTTGCGCTCCAGCGAGGTGACGGCAAAGGGCAGCCGTTGATGTTCACCCGGCAACATCAGGTGGTAGCCACGTTCGGTGTCCAGCGGCACCCGCTTGCCGGTAAGGGCCGCAGTGAGTTTGGCCGAGTGCGCGCCGCAACTGATCAACACCTGGCGCGCGTTGAACGTGCCTTGGTCGCTGGCCAGGCTGACGCCGCTGCCGTGCAGGTGCCCACCGTCGACGTGCGCCTGGACGAACCGAACCCCACTGGCCTTGGCCGCTTCGAACAGCTCGCAGACCACGCGGTACGGGTCGATGAAATGCCCGGTACGGGGGAAAAACAGCCCGCCCAGGATCGAGCGGCTCAACTGAGGCGCCGTTGCCCGCACGCTGTCGGCCGACCAGTACTCTGCCGGCACCGCCTGCTGCTGCATGCGCGCCTGCAAGGCCGCCAGTGCCTGGCGCGATTCGTTGCGTTCGAACACCAGCAACGACCCCGCTTCCTTGAACAGGTCGCTGCGCCCAATCGAGCCCAGCAACCGCTGCCAGGCCGCCAGGCTGCCTTCGTTCAGCGCACGGATGCCAGCCACGCTGCGCTGAAATGGCGCGGGCCGCAGGTTGAGCAGCAAGCGGGTGAACCAGGGCATGGCCTTGGGCAGGTACTTCCAGTCCAGGCGCAGCGGGCCCATCGGGTCCATCAGCATGCTGGGCAGGCGTTTGAGAATCGACAAGTCGGCAATCGGGAACACCTGCTCGGTGGCCAGGTGCCCGGCGTTGCCGAACGAGGCGCCGTGGCCAGGTGGCTCGCGGTCGATCAGCAGCACCCGACGGCCTTGCCTTGCCAGCTGCAGGGCACAGGCGACGCCGACGATGCCGGCGCCGACCACCGCGATATCAGTTTCAGCAGCGTTGAGCGGCTCGACCATGGTTTAGCCTTCCCGCTTGCCGTCGAGCAACCGGCGCAGTTGCAGCGGGTTGCCGTGGCGCAAGGCCTCTGGCAGCAGCCCGTCTGGGAAGTCCTGGTAGCACACCGGGCGCAGGAAGCGCAGGATCGCCGCCGTGCCCACCGACGTGGTGCGGGCATCGGAAGTAGCCGGGAATGGCCCGCCATGGACCATCGCATCGCACACCTCGACCCCGGTCGGCCACCCGTTGACCAGGATGCGCCCGGCCTTGCGTTCCAAGGTCGGCAACAGCGCGCGGGCACTGTCGATGTCGGCCTCGTCCAGTTGTAGCGTCGCGGTCAGTTGGCCTTCCAGGTGCTCGGCCACCTGGCGCACCTGCGCGTCGCTGTCGCACGCCACCACCAGTGAGGCAGCGCCGAAGACCTCGGCTTGCAGCGCCGGGTCGGTCAGAAACGCGCTGGCCTGGGTCACGAACAACTGGGCCTGGCACTGGTTAGGGCCTTGCGCCGGTTGACCGCTGGCGGCTACGTGGGCGTTGCTGTTCTCGGCCAATGCGCCAACGCCCGTTTCATAAGCGCTGAAAATACCGGGGGTGAGCATGGTTTGTGCGGCTGCACGTTGCACCTGCTCGCTGGCGGCGTCGACGAAGCGTTGCAGCGCCGGCCCTTGGCGGGCGATCACCAGGCCAGGGTTGGTGCAGAACTGCCCGGCGCCTTGGGTCAGCGAAGCGACGAACCCTTGCGCCAGTGCTTCGCCGCGACGCTGCAGGGCGGCGTCAAACAGGAACACCGGGTTGATCGAACTCATCTCGGCGTACACCGGGATAGGCTCTGGGCGGGCCTGCGCGGCGTGGCACAGGGCGATGCCGCCGCTGCGCGAGCCGGTAAAACCGACGGCCTTGATGCGCGGGTCGCTGACCAGCGCGATGCCCACTTCACGGCCCGCGCCGTACAACAACGAAAACACGCCTTCAGGCAGGCCGCAGTGCTTCACGGCGTGCGCCACTGCCTGGCCCACCAGCTCGCTGGTGCCAGGGTGGGCGCCGTGGGCCTTGACCACCACCGGGCAACCCGCGGCCAGTGCCGAAGCCGTGTCGCCGCCGGCCACCGAGAAGGCCAGGGGGAAGTTGCTGGCGCCAAACACCGCTACCGGCCCCAGGGCCACCTGGCGCTGGCGCAGGTCGGGGCGCGGCAGGGGCTGGCGCTCGGGCAGGGCATTGTCGACCCGCACGTCCAGCCATTCTCCGGCACGTACCACACGGGCGAACGTGCGCAGTTGCGTGCAGGTGCGGCCGCGTTCGCCTTGGATGCGTGCCTTGGGCAGGCCCGTCTCGGCGACGGCGCGGTCGATCAGTGCATCGCCCAGGGCCTCGATCTGTTCGGCGATGGTTTCAAGAAAGTGTGCCCGTTGTTCGAGCGAGGTCTCGCGGTATTCATCGAACGCCGCCCAGGCCAGTGCGCAGGCCTGGGCCACGTGTTCGCCGGTGCCGCCGAGGTAGGCGGGTTCGAGCGCTTGGCCGGTGGCCGGGTCGATGGCGCGGATGGCGTCGCGGCTGCCGGTTACCGGCGTTTGGCCAATCAGCAGGTTGCCTGTCAGGGGCATAGAGCCTCCTTTGGAGTCGGATTCAGGTGCAAGGGTGTAGCGCATACCCTGTGGGAGATCCCCCAGCGGCATTGTGGGAGCGGGCTTGCCCCGCGAAGGGGCCGCGGTGCATGGCACCGGCTTTGCCGGTGTTCGCGGGGCAAGCCCGCTCCCACGGTTACGCCCACAGTGATCAGGCGACGTTTTGCTCGGCCGACCAGTTGGCGTACCACTGGCGGAACAGCGCGTATTGCTGTTCGGCGTAGTTGCGCTGGGCATCGGTCAGGGCGTCGGTCTCGTTGAAGTGCAGGCTGTACTCGCGGTCGCCGTTGAGCACCATCAGGTGCTTGTAATACAGCACCAGGTCGCAGCCTTCATCGAACGAGGACAACACCGCCAGCGCCGCTTCCAGTTCACGGGCCAGGCGCCGGGCCTTGGCATCACCTTTGGCAGCCTGCTTGCTCAGGCTCACCAGTTGCAGCACTTCACGGGGCAGTGCGTTGCCGATGCCGGTGATGGCACCGGTGGCATTGCAGTTGACGAAGCCATGCACCACTTGGGTGTCGACGCCGACCATCAGGGTCACGTCATCGTCCTTGGAGGTGATGTGCTCGGCGGCGTAGCGCAGGTCGGCGCCACCGCCAAATTCCTTGAAGCCGATCAGGTTCGGGTATTCGCGGCGCAGTTCGAAGAACAGGTCGGCGCGGGTGGCAAAGCCGTAGTACGGGCTGTTGTAGATGACTGCCGGCAGTTTCGGCGCGGCGGCCAGGATGGCCGAGAAGTGGTGCTTCTGAGCGATCAACGAAGCGCCGCGGGACAGTACACGCGGGATCACCATCAGGCCGGCCGCACCAACTTCGGCGGCATGGGCCGCGTGGGAAACCGCTTCACGGGTATTCACCGCGCCGGTACCGACGATGGTCGGGATGCCGGCAGCCACCAGGCGCGCCACGCCTTCCTGGCGTTCGGACTCGGTCAGCAGCGGCCAGTCGCCCATCGAGCCGCAGTACACCACGGCGCTCATGCCGGCTTCGATCAGCTCGCGGCCTTTGCGTACCAGGGCGTCGAAGTCCGGTTTGCGCGCGGCGGTGCAGGGGGTCATCAGGGCAGGCATGCAGCCGGTGAAGATGTTGTCGCTCATGGGTGTCACTCCTTGCAGTATTCAGTCTGGGTTGCGAATAAAAAGGCCTGGGCAGGTCAGATGCCCCAGGCGAAAGGATCCTGTTCGTCGATCAGCAGGGTGCTGTCGGCGGTCATGTAGGCGCGGCCGGTGATGAACGGGCGAATACGCTCGCCCTCGCGCTGGTAGCGGCCCTGGAACTGGCTGCCAGTGATGCTCGCCTGGACCCAGGTCTGGCCCTCGTCGAGCTTGCCGTCGGCGGCCAGGCAGGCCAGCTTGGCGCTGGTGCCCGTGCCGCAAGGGGAGCGGTCGTAGGCCTTGCCGGGGCACATGACGAAGTTGCGGCTGTCGGCGTCGGGGTCGTCGGCAAACAACTCGACATGGTCGATCGGCTCGCCGTTTTCGCCGGTGATGCCCTGGGCCTCCAGGGCCTTGAGCATCGCCCAGGTGTAGTCGGTGAGCGCTTCGACGTTGTCCAGTTCGATGCGCTGGCCATGCTCGGACACCAGGAAGAACCAGTTGCCGCCCCAGGCGATATCGCCGTGCACCACGCCATGGCCCGGTACCTCGACCGGCACCTGTTGGCGATAGCGGTAGGCAGGCACGTTGCCTACGGTGACCGCGCCGTCTTCATGCAAGGTGGCGCTCACCTGGCCGACCGGCGTGTCGACCTTGTGCACGCCTGGCGCGATCAGCCCCAGGTGCTGCAGCGAGGCGATCAGGCCGATGGTGCCGTGGCCGCACATGTTCAGGTAGCCGGCGTTGTTGAAGAAAATCACCCCACACGTGGCGTCTTCCGAGACCGGTGGGCAATACAGCGCACCGACCAGCACATCGTTGCCGCGAGGCTCCAGCAGGCAGGCGCGGCGCCAGGGGTCGTGCAGTTCGCGCAGTTCGTCGCGCTGTTCGGCCATGGTGCGGCCATTGAGCGGTGGGAAGCCTTTCATCACCAGGCGGGTCGGTTCGCCGCCGGTATGCGAGTCGATGACGTGAATGTGTTTCATGGGCAGGTCCCTTGAATGGTGGCCGAAGTCAGGAGGCGACAGCGGCAGGGCGGTGGCCCAGGTGTGTGTCGGCGGTGGCTTCGCTCTCGTCTTCGCCATCCAGGCGCACCAGGTGCGCCGGCACGCCGGTCGCGGCGCCCCAGTAGTAGATGCCCAGGGCACAGGCGGCCACGACCACGGTGTCGAACGGATGGCCGATCACGCCCAGGCCGCCGAAGCTGCCCAGCCAGGACAGCAGGATGGTCACCGCGTAGAAACCGATCAGCCAGGCTGACGAGCGCACTTGCTGGCCGATGGACAGGTGCTGGGTTGGCACGAAGCGGGCGCACAGCAGGTAAAGCACGAACATCACGATTTGCAGGGCCAACAGCCACGACACGGTGTTCCAGCCCGACCAGTAGACGATCAGCGCGGCGATAATGAACGACAGCGGGCCAAGCACGCTCATGCCCTTGACGCGGAACGGGCGCGGCATGTCGGGTGCGTTGCGGCGCAGCGCGGCGACGGTGACCGGGGCCACGGCATAGCTCAGTACCAGCGCCGCCGAGACCACGTTGATCAGCGCTTCCCAGGACGGGAACGGCAGGGTCCAGAACACCGACAGGGCAAAGGTCAGCCACAGCGCCGGGCGGGGGATGCCGGACTGCTCGTCGATGCGGGTGAAGACTTTGAAAAAGGTCCCGGTCTGCGCCCAGCCATAGATCACCCGCGGGGTGGCGTTCATGTAGATGTTGCCGCAACCGCTTGGCGAGATGACCGCGTCGGCCACCACCAGGTAGGCCAGCCAGCCCACGCCCAAGGCAAGGGCGATGTCGCGGTAGGGCAGGGCGAGTTCCTTGGTCACACCGGCCCAGCCGTTGGCCAGCATTTCGGTTGGCACGCTGCCGAGGAAGGCCAGTTGCAGCAGGGCGTAGATCGCGGTGGACAACAGCACCGACAGGATCAGCGCGATGGGAATGGTGCGCTGCGGGTTCTTCACTTCACTGGCTACCGAAATGATCGGTGTCAGCCCCAGGTAAGCGAAGATGATGCCACCCGCCGAGACGGCCATTTCCACACCCGACAGGCCGAACGGCGCAAAGCCCTGGACCTCGAAGTTTGCCGGTTTGAAGAAGGTGAACAGCACGCCGATCACCAGCAACGGCACGATGAACTTGAACACGCTGACCAGGTTGTTGGCTTTGGCGAAGGTCTTGACGCTGCGGTAGTTGAGCAGAAAGAACAGCCCCAGCAGCGCGAACTGCACCAGCCAGCCGAGCACGCTCGGGTCACTGGACCCGGCCTTGGTCAACTCGGGGAACCAGGCCGCGGCGTATTGCCGTGACGCGACCACTTCGATGGCGATCAGGCTGGAAAACGCGATCAGCGTGATGAAGCCCATCAGGTAGCCAAGCAGCGGGCCGTGGGAGTACACCGGGTAGCGCACCACGCCACCGGCGCGGGGCAGGGCGGCGCCGAGCTCGCAGTAGACGATGCCCAGCAACAGCACGGCGAAACCGCCGAGGAACCAGGACAAAATACCGGCGGGGCCAGCGATGGCCGAGACGTGGCTGGCGGCGAACAGCCAGCCGGAGCCGAAAATGGCGCCTAGGCCGATGAAGGTGAGGTCGAGCAATGAGAGCTGTTTTTTGAATTTGCCTGACATGGGTGCGCCTTTTTGTAGGTTTTGGATAGGCAGGTCTGATGTCACGAGGTGCGGCTTTTTGGGCCGCGCTCTTGTAGGTCTTGGGCGGCTTGCGTGGGGCATAGAGTGGACCGATCTGGGTATCGGTTCTTGATGGTTTTCTGCAGGGTGGATGACGAAATCGGCACAGTTGCAGAAAAGTAGTGGCGGGGTGGTGGGCTCGTGGATAGGCTGAAAGCCATACCGCATAAGGGCTTGGGAGATGCAGTGCCAGTGCCGGCCTCTTCGCAGCACAAGGCTGCTCCTACAAGGCAGTGCGGTCCCTGTAGGAGCAGCCTTGTGCTGCGAAGAGGCCAGTAAAGCCATTAGAGATCAACTCGATGACCGCCCCTTCTCTGGCAACCCTGTACCAGTCCTTGGACCAGCACCGCCCCGCCACCTTGGAGGCCCTACTCGCCGGGGTCTCCCTGCTGCTGCCGATCCTCGACGCGATCCCCAACGCCGCGATCTTCATCAAGGACGCCGACGCCCGCTACGTGCTGGCCAACAACACCCTGGTCCAGCGCTGCGGCCTCAAGCGTTTGCAACCCTTGCTGGGCAAGACCAGCGCCGAGGTCTTCCCGGCACAACTGGGCCCCGGCTACACCGAGCAGGACCGTCGCGTACTCAAGGATGGCTTGGTGCTGCAAGACCAGCTCGAACTGCACCTGTACGGCAGCCGCGAACCGGGTTGGTGCCTGACCCACAAGCGGCCTTTACTCAACCCCGACGGCGCAATCATCGGCCTGGTGGGCATCTCGGTCGACCTGCAGTCAGCCGCCGACACCCACCCCGCTTACCAGCGCCTGGCAGCCGTGGATGAGCACATTCGTCGGCATTTTCACCAACCCATCAGCATGGGCGAGCTGACCCGCATCGCGGGTATTTCCGTGGCGCAGCTGGAGCGCTATTGCAAGCGGGTGTTCCACCTCACGCCACGGCAGATGATCCACAAGGCGCGGCTGGAGCATGCCCATCGCTTGCTGCACAGCGACTTGCCAATCACCGAGGTGGCGATGCAGTGCGGCTACACCGACCACAGCGCCTTCAGCCGCCAGTTCAAGCAATTGACCGGGTTCACCCCGCGCCAGTACCGCCAGGCGACGGCCGCTCAGGAGGGTTGAAACAGCGCGCGCGCCTCGTCAAAGCACTGCTCGGCAATCGCCGAACGCGGCTCGCTGCGGCGCAGCAGCAGGCCCACCGGGCTGTGGATGCTGGCGTCGACGATAGGCAGGATGCGCATGTGGTCGCTCAAGTCTTCCAGCCCGCAATCCAGTGGCATGATCGCGCAGCACACGCCGGTGCTGATGGCCTGGATCAACTGGAAGCTCGAGTCGCTTTCCAGCACGGCGTTGGGTTCCAGGCTGCGGCTGCGAAAGCTCAGGTCCAGCGATTGACGGTAGTGCATGCCTTTGCTCAGCAAACCCAGTGGAATATCGCCGAGGTCTTCCCAACGCAGGGTGTCGGCCTGGAACTGGAAGTGCCGGGTATCGTGCAGCAGGCCCATGGTGGTGGTGCCCAACTCGATCACTTCGAAGAAGCTGGCATTGACTTGGTCGAGGTAGCAGATGCCCAGGTCGAGCTGGTTGCGGCTCAGGCCATCCATGATCTGCTCGGTGCTGTGCGAGCTGATCTGGAAGTGCAGCTCGGGGTATTTTTCGCGCAGCGGCAACAGCAATTGCATCGGGTTGAAGCTGGCCAGCGGCACGGTGCCCAGGCGCAGGCTGCCGACCACCTGGCCGCGGCAACTGGCGGCTTCGGCTTGCAGGCCGTCGTGGGCCGCCAGCAGTGTGCGGGCCCAGGCCAGAATACGTTCGCCGGCTTCGGTGAACCCTTCGAAGCGCTGGCCGCGTTTGACCAGCACCAGGTCCAGTTCGTCTTCCAGGTTGCGCAGGCGCATCGACAGCGTCGGCTGGGTGATGTGGCACAGCGCTGCGGCCTGGCCAAAATGGCGAGTCTGGTCGAGCGCGATGAGGAACTTGAGTTGCTTGATGTCCATGGGAGTGCCTGGCGTCTGGTTATGCTGACCTTAACCAAGTCAGCGATAGATGTCATTGATCACCCGGTACGCCATATCGATTGGACGCCCCCCGGCCGTGCCTCTAGCGTGGTGACAATGCCCTTTCAGGAGTAGCCCACCGTGAGCGTCAAACCCGATGCGGTCTTCGTACCGCTCAACATCGCCGTACTGACCGTCAGTGACACCCGCACCTACGACAACGACACCTCCGGTGAGCTGCTGGCCAGCCGCTCGGTGGAAATTGGCCATCGTCTGGTGGCGCGAGCGCTGCTCAAGGACGACCTGTACAAGATCCGCGCCCAGGTCGCCACCTGGATCGCCGACGAGCAGGTGCAAGTGGTGCTGATCACCGGCGGTACCGGCTTCACTGGGCGTGACAGTACGCCTGAAGCCGTTGAATGCCTGTTGGACAAACGTATCGATGGCTTTGGTGAGCTGTTCCGGGCGTTGTCCATTCTCGATATCGGCACATCGACTATTCAGAGCCGGGCATTGGCCGGGCTCGCCAACGGTACCTTGGTGTGCTGCCTGCCAGGCTCGACCGGGGCTTGCCGCACGGCGTGGGAAGGGATCCTGGCCGAGCAACTGGATGCGCGCCACCGGCCGTGCAACTTCGTGCCGCACCTGAAGCCTGTCGAGGCTTGCGCAAGCCGCGGTTAATGCCCTGGCTGTGCTGGCCTCTTCGCGGGCAAGCCCGCTCCCACAGGTTAACCACTGGCCTCATAACCAGTGATGAATCTCTGGGACAGGTTAACCACTGGCCTCAAAACCAGTGATGAACCTGTGGGAGCGGGCTTGCCCGCGAAGAGGCCAGCACAGGCAGCAAAAGAATCAGCTCAACACATACCCCACCGGCTCCAATGCCGGTGGCAGCGGTTCAACCCCCAACCCGGCCAGCACATCGCGCTCCACGGTGCGCACCAGCGCATCGGTAGGCAGGTCGTTCTCATCGCGCCCAAACGGGTCTTCCAGTTCGTTGCCAATCGCATCCAGCCCAAAAAACGTATAGCCGACGATGGTGGTGAACAGCGGCGCCAACCAGCCTAGCGGTTCAGCCAGGGCAAACGGCAGCAGCAGGCAGAAGATGTAGATGGTGCGGTGCAGCAACAAGGTATAGGGGAACGGCAACGGCGTGCCTTTGATCCGCTCGCAGGTGGCCTGCACTTCGGTCAGCCCCACCAGCCGCTGTTCCAGCACGCTGTAGCGCCAATCGCTGATCTGCCCCTGCTGCGCCAGCCGTGAGCAGTGCCCGCCGACTTCGCGCAAGATCGTGTCGCACACATTGTGCGGGCTGATCGCATTGGGGTTGGCCAGCCAAGGCCGGGCGGCCGCCAGGTCATCCTCGTTGCGCAGCCGGGCGTTGAGCGCATGGGCAAAGCCGCACAGGCTGCGCAACAGTTCGGCACGCAGTGCCGGGTCGGCGATCACCACGCTTTCGCGCACGAACGAACGGGTCTCGATGATCAGCTTGCCCCAGGCCTTGCGGCCTTCCCACCAGCGGTCGTAGCAGGCGTTGTTGCGAAAGCTCATGAAGATCGACAGCGACAGGCCCAGCAAGGTGAACGGTGTGGCGCTGACCGGGTAGAAAAATGCCGGATAGTGGCGCTCGACCAGCACGATCAGTGCGGCCAGCAGGGTGACCATCAGGCAGCGCAGGGCGATGCGCTTGACGATCGAGCCCTTGAGGGTGAACAGCACGCGCAGCACATCGGGGCGGGGGTGGACGATCATGGAAATCCAGAGGTGGCTGTTCAGCCGCCGGTCATGTTCATGAAACGCAGGATCTGCACGTCACCCCCCACCTCGAAATGATGGCGGTAAGGCTTGAGGTGCAAGGAGTCGCGGATGGCGTTTTCCAGGCGCTCGGCGTTGCCTGGGTGGGCACGCAGGACCTGCTTGAGGTCGACCGAATGCTCGTTGCCCAGGCACAGCAGCAGGCGGCCTTCGACGGTCAGGCGCACGCGGTTGCAGGTGGCGCAGAAGTTATGGCTGTGCGGCGAAATGAAGCCGACCCGGGTGTGCGCCGCTTCGGCCAGGCGCCAGTAGCGTGCCGGGCCTTGGGACGACTCGGTGGACTCGATCAGGGTGAACTGCTCGGCCAGCCGGTCGCGCACCTCGTCACTGGAGTAGAACGACTCACCACGCTGGTGTTCGCTGATGTTACCCAGGGGCATTTCTTCGATGAAGGTGATGTCCAGCTCGCGGTCGATGGCAAAGCGCACCAGGTCGACCAGTTCGTCATCGTTGCGGCCCTTGAGCACTACGCAGTTGAGCTTGGTCTTGCGAAAGCCTGCCTGGCGCGAGGCGTCGATGCCGGCGATCACCTGGTTGAGGTCGCCGGTGCGGGTCAGTTGCTTGAAGCGCCCAGGGTCCAGGCTGTCGAGGCTGATGTTCAGGCGCGAGACGCCGGCGTCGAACAGCGGCTGGGCCAGGCGCCCGAGTTGCGAGCCGTTGCTGGTCATGCACAGTTCGCGCAGGCCGGGCAGGGCGGCGATGCGCCCGCATAGCTCGACGATGCCCTGGCGCACCAGCGGCTCGCCACCGGTCAGGCGGATTTTGCGGGTGCCTAATGCGACGAAGCGCTCAGCCACCTGGAACAGTTCTTCGAGGCTGAGGATCTGCTGGCGCGGCAGGAACTGCATGTCTTCAGCCATGCAGTACACGCACCGGAAGTCGCAGCGGTCGGTGACCGACATCCGCAGGTAGTCGATTTTCCGGTTGAAGCCGTCGATCAGGGCCCGGCTGTTCTGTTCCACGATTGCGCTCGAATGGGATGGACTCAGCTCCAAGCTATAACCTGGCCGCACCCCCGTCAAATTGCTTTCCCCGACTGGTTGATCAATCTGCTCTATCACGGCTTCAGGCCCCGGCATGTATGGGAGATTCCCCCTGTAGGAGCAGCCTTGTGCTGCGAAGAGGCCATTGCAGCCACAGCTTCTCGGCTAGCCAAACCGGCCTCTTCGCAGCACAAGGCTGCTGCTACAGGACGCGATCTGGATTGTCAGTGCTGGCCCGTGATCGAAACGGCTTATCAGCCCGTAAGATCTTTCGATTGGACGCTTGTGCCCCACGCTCAATAGTCTGGAAAAAACACCGAGCGTGAGGATTCACCGCATGAGCCAGGACGAACATATCAGGGACTACAAAGGCGCCGCCGCCGGCTGGGGGGCGCTCAAGAGCGTGACCAAAAGCTGGCTGGGCAGCGAAAACGCCTTCAAGAACCTGCGGGCCATGCTCAAGACCAACCAGAACGGCGGCTTCGACTGCCCCGGCTGCGCCTGGGGCGAATCGCCGGAAAACGACATGGTCAAGTTCTGCGAGAACGGCGCCAAGGCGGTCAACTGGGAAGCCACCGGTCGCTCGGTAGACCCCGCATTCTTCGCCAAATACAGCGTCAGTGCGTTGGCCGAACAGACCGATTACTGGCTTGAATTCCAAGGCCGGCTGACCCACCCGATGCGCTACGACGCGGCCACCGATCACTACGTCGAAACGTCCTGGGAAGAGGCCTTTGCCCTGGTCGCCAAACACCTGCAGGCGCTCGATTCGCCCGACCAGGCCGAGTTCTACACCTCGGGGCGGGCCAGCAACGAAGCGGCGTTTTTGTACCAGCTGTTCGTCCGCGCCTACGGCACCAACAACTTCCCCGATTGCTCGAACATGTGCCACGAGGCCAGCGGTGTGGGCATGTCGGAAACCCTCGGTGTGGGCAAGGGCACCGTGGTGTTCCATGACCTGGAACTGGCCGACGCCATCTTCGTCATTGGCCAGAACCCCGGCACCAACCACCCGCGCATGCTCGAACCGCTGCGCGAGGCGGTCAAGCGTGGGGCCCAGGTGGTGTGCTTCAACCCGCTGAAGGAGCGTGGCCTGGAGCGCTTCCAGCACCCGCAACACCCGTTCGAAATGCTCAGCAACGGCTCCGAACCGACCAACACCGCGTACTTCCGCCCGGCCCTGGGCGGCGACATGGCGGCCATGCGTGGCATCGCCAAGTATTTGCTGCAATGGGAACGCGAGGCCCAGGCCAAGGGTGAACCGGCGGTGTTCGACCATGCCTTCATCGCCGACCACACCAGCGGCGTCGACGCCTACCTGGCGGCGGTGGATGCCACCTCCTGGGCGCATATCGTCGAGCAGTCGGGCCTGACCCAGGCCGAGATCGAGCTGGCTGCGCGCATGTACCGCAAGGCCGAGCGGGTCATCATGTGCTGGGCCATGGGCGTCACCCAGCACCGCCACTCGGTGCCCACGGTGCAGGAAATCGTCAACCTGCAACTGCTGCGCGGCAACGTTGGCAAACCCGGTGCCGGCTTGTCGCCGGTGCGTGGCCACAGCAACGTGCAGGGCGACCGCACCATGGGCATCGACGAGAAGCCCAAGGCCGGGCTGCTTGATGCCCTGGAAAAACGCTTCCAGTTCCGTGTGCCCCGTGCCCACGGGCATAACGCGGTGCTGGCGATCAAGGCCATGGAAGAAGGGCAGGCCAAGGTCTTCATCGCCCTGGGGGGTAACTTCGCCCAGGCTACCCCAGACACCCCTCGAACCCACGCGGCCCTGCGCAACTGTGCATTGACCGTGCAGATTTCCACCAAGCTCAACCGTTCGCACTTGGTCACCGGCCGTGATGCGCTCATCCTGCCGTGCCTGGG
Source organism: Pseudomonas sp. 5.2 (assembly GCF_059025405.1). Classification (NCBI taxonomy): domain Bacteria; kingdom Pseudomonadati; phylum Pseudomonadota; class Gammaproteobacteria; order Pseudomonadales; family Pseudomonadaceae; genus Pseudomonas; species Pseudomonas sp. 5.2. Next base: position 27,112 of record NZ_JBYBHH010000018.1, on the reverse strand, counting down.
GCGAACCGAGATCGACCTGCAGGCCGACGGGCCGCAGGGCGTGACCGTGGAGGACACCTTCAGCATGGTGCACATCTCCCACGGCCAATTGCGCCCGCGCTCGCCACACTTGCGTTCGGAGCCAGCCATCGTGGCCGGCATGGCCCAGGCGACCTTGGGCAAGCAGCCGATCGATTGGGAGTACGCCATTGCTGACTACAGCCGCATCCGCAGCATGATCGCCGATGTGATCCCCGGCTTTACCGACTTCAACGAGCGCTTGCAGCACCCCGGTGGCTTCCACCTGGGCAACAACGCGGCGGATCGCACGTGGCGTACCGCCACCGGCAAGGCGCGTTTCAGTGCCAGCCAGTTGCCGGAGCAACTGGTCAATGCCCAGGTGCTGGCCCGTGGCGACAAACCGGACCTGATCCTGCAGACCTTGCGTTCGCACGACCAGTACAACACCACCCTGTATGGCCTGGATGACCGCTACCGTGGGGTGTTTGGCCTGCGTGAGGTGGTGTTCGTCAATGAGGCCGACATCCGTCGCCTGGGGTTCGAGCCTGGCGAGCACGTGGACTTAGTGTCGCTGTGGGAGGACGGGCGCGAACGGCGGGTGTCCGGGTTCCGCCTGGTGGCGTATGACGTGCCGCAGGGGCAGGCCGCGGCGTATTACCCGGAGACCAACCCGCTGGTGCCGCTGGAGAGTTATGGCGAGGGGACGTATACGCCGACCTCGAAGTTCATCGCGATCAGGGTAGAGAAAGCCAAGGCGGGGAACCGGATCGAGGCGGTGCAGGCGGCTGAATAAAGGTTTGCCTGATCCGGCCTCTTCACGGGCAAGCACCGGTCAGGGCCGGTGCACCGGGTAAGCGGTGGTGTACTTCATCTGTTCCATGGCAAAACTCGACGTAATGTTGGAAAGCCCGTCGGTGCGGGTGATCAGCTTCTTGTAGAACCGGTCATAGGCGGCAATGTCACCTACCACCACCCGCAGCATGTAATCCCAATCCCCCGACATGCGGTAAAACTCCATCACCTCCTCGAAACCGGTCACCGTCGCGGCAAACTGCTCCAGCCAGGCGCTGTCGTGGCGCTGGGTCTTGAGCTGGACGAACACGGTCAGGCCCAGCCCCAGGCGCGTGGGGTCGAGCAGGGCAACGCGGCCAAGGATGTAACCCTCTTCTTCCAGCCGTTTGACCCGCTTCCAGCAGGGCGTGGTGGACAGGTTTACCGCCTCGGCCAGGTCCTTGAGAGAAATGGACGCGTCGCGCTGCAGCAAGGTGAGGATGTGTTGGTCGAAATTGTCCATGTCGATTACAGGCTGGCCAGAGAATGATTTTCTCCAGATTACTGCAAAACCGGAAAAATGCGTGACCCCCGTTGCGCGTCCTTGCCGCCGGCAATGGTTGTGCGATAGTTGCAGGCTTACCTCAGTCAATGGACCGGATCATGTCCGACAAGCCGCGTAATTTCGCCACCCGTACCATCCACGCCGGCGAGCAGGATAGCGTTGCTGACAACGCGATCTTCCCGCCCATCTACACCGCCAGTTCGTACATCAAGCGCAGCTTGGACGACAACCCCGAGTATGCCTACAGCCGCGTCGGCAACCCGACCCGGCATGCTTACGAGAGCTGCGTCGCGGCGCTGGAAGAAGGCGTCGGCGCGGTGGCTTGCGCCTCCGGCGTGAACGCCACGGCGACGGTGCTGGAGCTGTTGCCCAAGGATGCCCACGTGGTGGTGATGAACGGCGTATACGGCGGCACCTTCCGTATTCTGGAGGACTACCGCAGCCACACATCGGGGCTGACCACCACTTACGTCGACCTCAACGACGTGCAGGCTGTGGCCGCGGCGATTCGCCCGGAAACCCAGCTGATCTGGATCGAGTCCCCGACCAACCCCTTGCTGCACCTGGTCGACATCAAGGCGGTCTGCGACCTGGCGCGGTCGCGCGGTATCCTCACCTGCATCGACAACACCTTCTGCTCGCCCTGGAACCAGCGCCCGATCACCCTGGGCGTGGACCTGGTGATGCACTCGGCAAGCAAGTACATCGGCGGCCATTCCGACCTCACCGGCGGTGTGGTGGTGGCCGCCAATGACGCGCTGCTGGCGCGGCTGCGCAAGATCAGCATGGCCGTCGGGGCGATTCAGGGGCCGTTCGACTGCTACTTGGCCCTGCGTGGCCTGAAAACCTTGGATGTACGCATGGAGCGCCAGTGCGCCAATGCCCTGCAGGTGGCGCGTTTTCTCGAAAGCCATCCGCAGATCGAGCAGGTGTTTTATCCAGGGCTTGAAAGCCACCCCCAGCATGCGCTGTGCAAGCGCCAGATGCGTGCGGGCGGGGCCGTGGTGGCCATGAAGGTCAAGGGTGGCGACCGGGCGGCGCTCAATCGCCTGGTCGAGGCGCTGCAGATCTTCGTACTTGCCGATTCGCTGGGCGGCGTGGAGAGCATGATCAACCACTCCTGGAGCATGTCGCACAACTCCCTGAGCCCAGAACAGAAGGGCGTGATGGGCATCAGTGAGAACTTGCTGCGGCTGTCGGTGGGGATCGAGGACTATCGGGACCTGATCGAAGATCTGGATACGGCGTTGAAGGCTTCGGCTAGCGTATAAAAGCGGCTGGCCCTATCGCCGGCTTGCTGGCGATAGGGCCGGTTGATTCAGCAGAAACCCCTCAAGATTTCGGCGGATGAATGATCCGTTCGATCTTGTCCTTGATCAGCAGCCGCTCCTTGCGCAGTCGGGTGACGGTGTCATCGGTGCTGGCGTTACCTTCAGCGGCCAGCACTTCCTTGTCTTTGGCGTTGTACTCCTTGTGCAGTTTGTGCAGGTCATGGTCTTTGTCGATGCGCGTCTGGAAATCCTCGGCAGTGATGTTCAGGTCAGCGAGCAGATCATGCGGAACGGGCATTTCTTCACCTCTCGTGGGGGTTGGCGAACGGTCCTGACCTTTGAGGATAGTCGCCTTTGCGCAGGTGGGGGGCGGGGGGAGGCCAGCGCAGCCTTCTCGCAACCGGGCAGCAAACTTGGCCTGCCAGGCTGAATGGCGGCTGAATAAACTTCATTTAATGTTGGAAAAGCGCCATCTCACGGTTTTGTTGGCGTCTTTTTCACGAAAAATTGATGGTGGCCTTTCTAGAGTTCAGCCAACTTTTCGCGGTGCCGCACAGGCCCGTGGGCTGATAATCACTCTTGATTGCGAACACTGATGCTCAACTTTAAATCCCTGCGGACTGAATGGGTCACGCTGCTGGCCAGCCTGTACCTGCTGATCGGCTTCAATTTCTTTCTCTGGCAGCACCTGGAGCACGTGGTTCCGCCAGGGTTGGCGGGGCTTTGGCTGAGCCTGGCGTTTGCCGTGCTGATGCTGTTCGCATTCAACCTGATTTTGACCTTGTTTGCCTTCCGGTATGTATTGAAGCCGGTACTTATTGTGCTGTTCATGAGTGGCGCGGGTGTTGCTTACTTCATGAATCAGTACGGGGTGCTTATTGATGCCGGCATGTTCCGTAACATGGCAGAGACCAATGTTGCGGAAGTGCGCGACCTGATGTCGTTTAAGTTTGCCGCTTATATACTGTTGCTGGGCGTATTGCCCTCGGTCGTGCTGTGGAAAACACCGATCGCCTACCGCGCCTGGCACCGTGAGCTGTTGGGCAAGCTGGTGGTCAGCGGCGCCTGTGTGGTCGCCCTCGGGTCGGTGGCGTTGGTCAACTACCAGGGCTTGTCGTCACTGTTTCGCAATCACCACGAACTGCGCCTGATGCTCACCCCGAGCAATATCGTGGGTGCCTCCATTGGTTATGTCAGCGAACGCGTCGGTACTGCGGCCAGGCCCTTCCAGAATTATGGTACGGATGCGAAACGCGATGCCGCCTGGCAGCACCATGAACGCAAGTCGTTGACGGTGCTGGTCGTCGGCGAAAGTGCGCGGGCAGACCATTTCGGCGTGCTCGGTTATGACCGCGACACTACTCCTAACCTGGCCAAGGAGCAGGGCCTGCTGGCCTTCTCCGATGTGCATTCGTGCGGGACTGAAACCGCCGTGTCGGTGCCCTGCATGTTCTCGGGCATGCCGCGCAAAGACTACGACGCGCGCGTGGCGAAAAACCGCGAAGGGCTGCTGGATATCCTGCAGCGGGCAGGCCTGGCCGTGCAGTGGCGCGACAACCAGTCGGGCTGCAAGGGCACCTGTGATCGGGTGCAGTTCATCGATGTCAGCAACCTCACCGACCCGGCGCTGTGCGCTAACGGCGAATGCCATGACGAGATCCTGTTGCAGGGCCTGGGTGAGCTGATCGACAACCTCGACAAGGACACCGTGCTGGTGCTGCACCAGATGGGCAGCCACGGCCCCGAGTACTTCAAGCGCTACCCCAACGCCAGCGAGCGCTTCACCCCTGTGTGCCAGAGCAATGCGCTGAACCAGTGCAGCGAGCAGGAGATTATCAACGGCTACGACAACACCCTGGCCTACACCGACAAGGTGCTGGCGTCCCTGATCGACACGCTGCGCAGCAAACAGGACAAGGTCGACACAGCGATGATCTACCTCTCCGACCACGGTGAGTCGCTGGGTGAGTACAACCTGTTCCTGCACGGCACCCCTTACCCCATCGCCCCAGAGCAGCAGAAGCACGTGCCACTGCTGACCTGGTTCTCCGACAGCTACAAAGAGGACTTTGGCCTGGACACCGACTGCCTGGCCAAGCTCAGCGACGCGCCGCTGTCCCAGGACAACCTGTTCCACTCGATGCTCGGCCTGTTGCAGGTGCGCACCGAGGTCTACCAGCAATCGCTCGACATGTTCGCCAGCTGCCGGCCGTGGCTGGCCGCCAAGCGCTGATCGCGCATGGCTTTTACACCACCGTTTATCTATTCCAGGGATGGCGCAGGTTTCACCCGCAGTGCCCGCGCCGTATATACTGCGCGCCAATGTTAGTGGGAGAGCCTCGTGGCCATCGAAATTCACTGGATCCGTGACGACCAGACCCTGGCCGACCTCTGCCGAAAGTGGCGCCAACTGCCCTTCGTAGCGCTCGACACCGAATTCATGCGGGTAGACACGTTCTACCCCAAGGCGGGGCTGATCCAGATTGGCGACGGTCAACGTGCCTTTCTGATCGACCCACTGCTGATCAAGGACTGGCAGCCGCTGGGCGAGCTGCTTGAAGACAGCGGCGTGGTCAAGGTGCTGCACGCCTGCAGCGAAGACCTCGAAGTGCTGCTGCGCCTGACCGGCAAGCTGCCACAGCCACTGTTCGACACGCAGTTGGCCGCCGGTTACCTGAACCTGGGTTTCTCCATGGGTTACTCGCGCCTGGTCCAGGACGTGCTGGGGCTCGAGCTGCCCAAGGGCGAAACCCGGTCTGACTGGCTGCAACGCCCGCTGTCCGACACCCAGGTCAGCTACGCCGCCGAAGATGCCGTGCACCTGGCCGAGCTGTTCATCGCGCTGCGCCCGCGACTGTCCGATGACAAGTACGCCTGGGTGCTGGAAGACGGCGCCGAGCTGGTGGCCCAGCTGCGCCGGGAAGTCGAGCCCGAGAGCCTGTACCGCGACGTCAAGCTGGCCTGGAAGCTGGCGCCCCAGCAGCTGGCCGTGTTGCGCGAGCTGTGCGCCTGGCGTGAGCGCGAAGCGCGCAACCGCGACGTGCCGCGCAACCGCATCCTCAAAGAGCACTCGCTGTGGCCGATGGCCAAGTCCCAGCCCTCTAACTTGTCGGCCTTGGCCAAGATCGACGAGATGCACCCGCGCACCATCCGCCAGGACGGGGAGTTTCTCGTCCAGCTGATCAAGCGTGCTGCCAGCCTGCCCGCCGATCAGTGGCCGCAGGTTTTGCCTGAGCCATTGCCGATCGAAGCGGCCGGCATCCTCAAGCAACTGCGCGCCATCGGCCAGGCCGAAGGCGAGCGCTTAGGCATTGCCCCCGAGCTGATGCTGCGCAAGAAAACCCTGGAAGCGCTGCTCAAGAGCGGCTACCCCAATGGCCCCTATCAACTGCCCGATTCGCTGCGCGGCTGGCGTCGCGAGCGCATGGGCCAGGCCCTGCTGGACAACCTGGCAGGCGCCGGAGAGACCCGATGAAACGTATTTGCTCGATCTACAAGAGCCCCCGCAAGAACGAAATGTACCTGTATGTGCTCAAGGCCGAAGGCCTGGAGCGCGTGCCCGAGCCCTTGCTGCCGTTCTTCGGCACCCCCGTGCATGCTTTCGACCTGGTGCTGAGCCCCGAGCGCAAGCTGGCGCGCGAGGACATCACCAAGGTGCTGGAAAACCTCGACAACCAGGGCTATCACCTGCAGATGCCGCCGGCCGAGGAAGAGTACATCGAGCACCTGCCCGAAGAGCTGCTGCGCCGTAACGACCCGGTCTGACCCAGGCCCGGTTCCTCTCATTCGCCAAGTGGCCCGCCTGTCGGGCCGCTTTCGTTGTCTGCCAAGGTTGTTTTCACGATGCGCGTTCTGATCGCCGAACAGGATCATGCCAAGTACACCCAGCTGCTGGGCGAAGCGGCCCCTGACCTGCAAATCCTGACTAGCAGCGACTCTGCCGAGCTGGCGCTGCAGGCGCCGCAGTGCCCGGTGTGGCTGGGCCAGCCCGACTTGTTGGCGAGCCTGCTGCGCCAGGGCCACAAGCCGGCCTGGATGCAGTCGACCTGGGCTGGCATCACCCCGTTGCTGGCCGAGGGTTTGCCACGGGACTATCGCCTGACGCGCGCAGTCGGCATTTTTGGCCAGGTCATGGCGGAGTACATGCTCACCTACCTGCTCGGCCATGAACGCGAGGTGCTGTCGCGCCTGGTGAGCCAGGTCGAGCGGCGCTGGGACGACCGCCCAGGGCGCACCCTTGAGGGGCGCAAGGTGCTGATCGTTGGCACCGGTGATATCGGCCAACGTGTGGCGGAGTTTCTGCTGCCGTTCGGCGTGACCCTGTACGGGGTCGCGAGCAGCGCCCGCGAGCAGCTGCCGTTCGTCGAAGTGGCGGCCCTGGCGGACCTGCCGCGCATGGTCGAGCAGGTCGACTACGTGATCAACCTGCTGCCGGACACGCCTGCCACCCATGACCTGTACGATGCTGCGCTGTTTCAGCGCTTCAAGCCCAGTGCCTTGTTCATCAATGCCGGGCGTGGAGTGGCGGTGGTCGATGCCGACCTGGTGGAAGCACTGAAGCAGGGGCATCTGGCGGGCGCGGTGATCGATGTGTGCCGCCAGGAGCCACTGCCCCAGCGTCACCCGTTCTGGACCGCCTGGGGGTTGCTGCTGACCGGGCACAGCTCGGCGCCCACCTCGCCGGCGGCGATGGTGCGGTTGTTCGTCGAGAATGTGCGGGCGTATGAGGCGGGGCAGGGGTTGCGCGGGGAAGTGAATTTCGCCCGGGGTTACTGATTGCTAGTGGCCTGTACCGGCCTCTTCGCGGGGCAAGCCCGCTCCCACAAGTACCGCGCCGACCTTGGGCCTGCGGTGTACCTGTGGGAGCGGGCTTGCCCCGCGAAGAGGCCAGTACAGCCCATAAAAAGGCTTACAGGCTCCCACAAGTACCGCGCCGACCTTGGGCCTGCGGTGTACCTGTGGGAGCGGGCTTGCCCGCGAAGAGGCCGGTACAGCCAACAAAAAGCCTTACAGGCTAAAATCACCCTCAGCCGCCAGCTCGCTCAGCGGCCGGCGCGAGCTCGGCACTTCACGCGCCTGCAGTGCCTCAGCCAAGGTCGCCTTGTCGCCCAGCTTGCCGATCGCCACCATGGCATGCAGCTCGTAGCCTTCCGGTACCTTCAGCTCGCTACGTGCCAGCTCCTTGTCAAAGCCAGCCATGCCGTGGGTGTGCCAGCCGCTGATGCTGGCCTGCAGGGCCAAGTGCCCCCAGGCGGAGCCGGTGTCGAAGGTGTGCCACAGGGCAGGGCTTTCTTCAGCGGCGCCAGGCGCTGCGAAGGTGGTTTTGGAGATGATCAGCACCAGCGCCGACGCCTGTTGCGCCCAGCTGCGGTTGAACGGCACCAGCAGGCTCAGGTAACGCTCCCAGTTCGCCGTGTCGCGACGGGCATAGAGGAAGCGCCAAGGCTGCGAGTTGTACGCCGAAGGCGCCCAGCGCGCGGCTTCCAGAAAGCTCAGCAGGGTCTCCTCACTGATCGGCTCGGCGGTGAAGGCCCGTGGCGACCAGCGGTTGATGAACTGCTCGTTGATGGCGTAATCGGCAATACGGGGGGTGGCGCTCATGGCTGTTCCTGCAAGCGGATGGGAAAACCGCACGCTACTGCGTCCCGTCATGACTGACAAGCGGTCTGGCTTTGCCGAAGGCCAGGCTCTAGACTGGCGCCGCCGCGCGCCGCGCACTGATGATGAATGCAGGAAACCCGTGTGATGATCGCTGACAGCGCGCCGTTCTGGCGGCGCAAAACCCTCGAACAACTCAGCCCGCAAGAGTGGGAATCGCTCTGTGACGGCTGCGGTTTGTGCTGCCTGCAAAAGCTCGAGGACGAGGACGACAACAGCATCTATTACACGCGCATTGCCTGCAAACTGCTGGACCTCGACACCTGCCAGTGCAGCGACTACCCCAACCGCTTCGCCCACGTGCCCGACTGCATCCAGCTGACCCCAGGCAAGGCTGACCAGTTCAAGTGGCTGCCAAGCACCTGCGGTTACCGCCTGGTCAGCGAAGGCAAGGACCTGCCTGACTGGCACCACTTGATCTGCGGCGATCGCCAGCAGGTCCATGAACAGCGTATTTCCCAGTCAGGGCGTATGCTCAGTGAGCATGATGTCGATGAAGACGACTGGGAAGACCACCTGATTTTTCGCGCCAGCTGACCGGCGCGCCCCCGTCGCCTCTGGGAAACAAGGAGTTTCTGTATGCGTTGCCAGCTGTTGTTGCTGCTGAGCCTGATGGCCTGTTCGCCGGCCTGGGCGAAGAAAGTCGACCTGGATTATCACGTGCGCCTGTTGCCAGCCAATGGCCAGGCCGAAGTGCGCCTGACCCTGGCCGAAGGCAGCAGCGTGCGCAGCCTCGACTTCGAGCTGGGCAAGGCCGGTACTTACAGTGGCTTCCAGGCTGACGGCCAATGGCAAGTCGCAGACAAGGGCGAGCGCGGTGTGTGGCACCCGGCGCCCGGCAAGACCAGCCTCAGCTACCGCGTGCAACTGGACCAAAAGCTGCGCAGTGGCGCTTATTCGTCGCGTATCACGCCCCATTGGGCCTTGTTCCTCGGCGACCAACTGGTACCGCCCGCGCGCCTCGATCAGCAGGACGGTACCGAATTGGTGGCACGCCTGTGGTTCGACCTGCCAGAAGGCTGGAAAAGTATCGAAACCTCCTGGCCGCGCATCGGCAAGGACAAGTTCCGCATCGACAACGTCTCGCGCCTGTTCGACCGCCCCACTGGCTGGATGCTGGCGGGTGACCTGGGCAGCCGCCGGGCTCGCCTGGGCGAGACTGAAGTTACCGTTGCCGCGCCAGTCGGGCAGGGCATGCGGCGCATGGACAGCCTGACCCTGCTGACCTTCGTCTGGCCGCAATTGCAGGCCGTGTTCCCGCGTAACCCACCCAAACTGCTGTTGGTCGGCGCCCGGGATGGCATGTGGCGCGGTGCGATGGCGGCGCAGGGGTCGCTGTACATGCACAGCGCCCGGCCGATGATCAGCGAAAATGGCAGCAGCCCCTTGTTGCGCGAATTGGTGCAACTGTTTGCGCAGATTCATGGCCGTGAAGGCAGTGACTGGCTGATCGAGAGCCTGACTGACTACTACGCCAGTGAGTTGTTGCGCCGGGCAGGCGGGGTCAGCGATGACCGCTACGAGGCCTGGCAGGCGCGCTTGAGCAAGCAGGCTGCCAAGGTTACCCAGCTCAAGGGAGAGCAGGCCAACCCGGCGCAGGTTGCCCGAGGGGTGCTGTTGCTGCAGGCCCTGGACAAGGAGATCCGCATCCACACCCAGGCCAAGCGTTCGTTGGATGACGTGGCGCGGGCGCTGATGCGCTTGCCGAGTGTCAGCACCGAGGAGTTCGTGCAGATCAGCGAGCGTGTGCTGGGGCGGCGGTCTGAGGTGTTGCAGAGCAAGGTGTTGCGCTAGCGATTTGTGTCACCTCTGCCGCCCTCTTCGCGGGGCAAGCCCGCTCCCACAGGATTGCGCTGCTCTGAGGACCAATGGACCAATGGACCAATGGGCCAATGGAGCAATGCACTGCTCTGAGGACCAATGGAGCAATGCACTGCTCTGAGGACCAATGGAGCAATGCACTGCTCTGAGGACCAATGGAGCAATGCACTGCTCTGAGGACCAATGGAGCAATGCACTGCTCTTAGGACCAATGGAGCAATGCACTGCTCTTAGGACCAATGGAGCAATGCAGTGCTCTGAGGGCCAATGGATCAATGCACTGCTCTGAGGACCAATGGAGCAATGCACTGCTCTTAGGACCAATGGAGCAATGCACTGCTCTGAGGACCACTGGAGCAATGCACTGCTCTGAGGACCAATGGAGCAATGCAGTGCTCTGAGGACCAATGGAGCAATGCACTGCTCTTAGGACCAATGGAGCAATGCACTGCTCTTAGGACCAATGGAGCAATGCAGTGCTCTGAGGACCAATGGAGCAATGCACTGCTCTCAGGATCAGTGAAGTAATTGTGGGAGCGGGCTTGCCCCGCGAAGAGGCCGGCACAGGCAAAAACAAAATCAAAGGCCAGTCAACGGGTCCTTCCCTGTCACCGTCACCCCGCGGGTAGCCGCTTTGGCACTCGCCTTCAACGCCTGCAACTGCGCTGCACTGTCTTCGATGTCCGCGCGCAGTTGGTTGTATTCCTGACGATGCCGCTGCCACCAGGCCTTGGTCGAGCAATGCCCGCTGACCCCGCGCGCCACGGCCATACCGCCCACCACCATCTGCAGCAGCCCGACCAGGCCGCCATGGCGCAGCCCCTTGCTGAACATCAGCGCCCCGCCGGCCAGCGAACCGACCCTTTCCAGGCCCTGGACATTGTGCTCCGGCGACGCCGCAGCGGAATGGATATCGAGCATGGCAAGCCCTCCGTATGAAGTGTAAGCAGCTGACCGCAGGGGGCTCGCAGCCGTTCATTCGCTGTGCCGAATGGTTGTCAGGCGCACGGCCTGCACATTGCCATTCAGCGCCAGCACCTGAAAAATGTCTTGTCTGGGCAGTTATTTGTCCGGTTTGGCAATGCAGCCCGCCGGGTGTTTAATCTCACCCTTTAAAACCGCGAAGCCCTTTAAATACGGGCGATCCAGAGATTCAACCGCTCATCTAAAATGCTGTAGACACATTGTCTAACAGTGCCCTATAGTCGTTATACAAATAGTAGACACAGCGCTATGACAACAAAGAAGGCCGCCATGAAAGCTACCGTTCAAGCCATCAGCGAAGAAGCGCCGCAGGACCGCAAGGCCGTCCTCGCCGAAGCGCTGCGCCGCCGGATCCTCAGCATGGAACTGGCCCCCGGCGCTGTGGTGGACGAGTTGGCCCTGTGTGACGAGTTCGGCCTGTCGCGCCCACCGGTGCGTGAGCTGCTGCGCCAGATTGCCGCCGAAGGCTATATCGAGCTCGAGGCCAACCGCGCGCCACGGGTTGCCGCGATGAACCACGATTCGCTGCACAGCTTTTTCGTCGCCGCGCCGCTCATCTATATCGCCACCACCCAGTTGGCCGCTACCTACGCCAGCGAAGCGGAAATCGAGGCGCTCAAGGCTATCCAGGCGCAGTTTCGCCAGGCCATCGAAGCGCGTGATGTGGAAAACCGGGTGGTCTACAACGACGCCTTCCACCTGGAAATCGGCAGGATGGCGCACAACGACTACCTGATGCCGAGCCTGCGCCGCCTGCTTATCGACCATGCCCGCCTGGGCAAGATTTTTTATCGCCACCCGACCACTGATGACATGCAACAGGACCTTGAAACCGCCTGCGACCAGCATGACCAGATGATCGATGCCATCGAACTCCGCGACCCCGCGCGCGCCGGGCAACTGGTGCGTGAGCACTTCGAGCTGTCGCGCCGGCGCATGGCTGAATACGCCGCACCGCAAGGGCTGGATGTACCGATTCAGATATGAGGTTTCCAGGTCGTCGCCACTGGCGCTGATCGCTCGTCAACAACAAGATCCAGGTTAGTGACATGACAAGAATAAGCTCGTTACCTGCCGATGATGCCACCTGTGGTTGGTATCACCTGAGCACACCCCGCACGCCACGGCCGGCCCACAGTGGCCATAGCCAGGCGCGCTGGGTGGTGGTCGGTGCCGGCTTCACCGGGCTGGCCGCTGCGCGCCAGCTGGCAACGAACTTTCCGCATGACGAGGTTGTGCTGGTCGAGGCCCAGGAAGTCGGTTTTGGCACCTCCGGGCGCAACGCCGGTTTTGCCATCGACCTGCCCCATGACATCGGCGCCGAGGACTACATCGGCGATATCGATACTGCCAAAACTGTGCTCAAGCTCAACCTGGGTGGGCAGTCGTACCTCAAGGAGCTGATCGAGCGCTATGGCATCGAATGCCAGTTTCGGCACTGTGGCAAATACCAGGCCGCTGTCGAGGATCGTGGCATTGCCGTGCTCGATGCCTACCGTCGAGGCCTGGACAAACTCGGCCAGCCCTATGAAGTGATCGAAGGTCGCGACCTGCCCGAACACATCGGCACGCACTTCTACCGTAAGGGTTTGTTCACGCCGGGTACCGCGTTGCTGCAGCCTTCGGCGCTGGTCAAAGGCCTGGCCGACAGCTTGCCGAGCAACGTTTCGCTGTACGAGCACACGCCGATCACTGACGTCGAGTACGGCGACAAAGTGGTACTGCGCCACGCCAAGGGCTCGATCACTGCTGACAAGCTGGTGCTCACCACCAATGCCTTTGGCATGAGCTTCGGCTTCCTCAAGGGCCGCATGTTGCCCGTGTTCACCTATGGCAGCATCACCCGCCCGCTGACCGAAGACGAGCAGGCCCGCCTGGGTGGCAAACCCTACTGGGGCGTGATCCCCGCCGACCCATTCGGCACCACCCTGCGGCGTACCGTCGACAACCGCCTGCTGGTGCGCAACAGCTTCAGCTTCAACCCGGACGGGCGCAGCAACCGCAAGTACCTGGACCGTTTCGTTCAACGCCACCGCGAATCCTTTGCCCGTCGCTTCCCGATGTTGCCCGACGTGAACTTTGAATACACCTGGGGCGGCGCCCTGGCGTTGTCGCGTAATCACATGGGGTTCTTTGGCCAGTTGGCGCCCAATGTGGTCGGCGCGCTGTGTTGTAACGGCCTGGGTGTTACCCGCGGCACGGTCACCGGGAAGTTGCTGGCCGACTGGCTGGCCGGTGACAAAAACGAACTTATCGAGTTTTTGCTCAATGCCCCCGGGCCTTGCGCGAATCCACCGCAGCCCTTGGTATCCCTGGGCTTGAACGCTAACTTGATGTGGGGGCAACTGCGCGCGGGCAAAGAAAGCTGATCGTTTTGTAAGTTAGACCATTGAATATTTGACGTCGGGCGGCTTTGCCCGGCACGGGCGCGCTTTGCCCGAAATTGATGATCGAGATGTCATGTCCGATGACCCGGGGCTGAAGGCTGTTTTCAGTTTCGCGGACGCGCTCGCCTTGAAAACGTGCATGCAGAAGAAGTGGTAGGAACAACAATGACAAGTCCGAATATTTCGATTGAAGATGTACCGATCAACCGTTTTCACCAGTTTTTGACCCTGCGCTCCGGCGGGGGCTCTTTCGTCGATGGGTATGTGTTGAGCATCATCGGCGTGGCAATGGTGCAAATGTCCGCGGGCCTGAGCCTGACCAGCTTCTGGCAGGGCATGATCGCCGCCTCGGCGCTGATCGGCATCTTCTTTGGCGGCTTTTTCGGCGGTTGGCTGACCGACCGCTTTGGCCGCAAGCGTGTGTTTTTCGTCGGCCCGACCCTGTTCATTCTGTCGTCGCTTGCGCAGTTCTGGGTGGAGTCGGCGCTGGCCTTGTTCCTGTTGCGTTTTGCCATCGGCATTGCGGTGGGCATCGAGTACCCGGTGGCCACCTCGCTGCTGGTGGAGTTCCTGCCCAAGAAGAACCGCGGCCCGCGCCTGGCCACCTTGACGGTGCTGTGGTTCGCCGGTGCCGCGACCGCCTACATGGTCGGTGAGGCGATCCTGCGCCACGGTGGCGATGATGCCTGGCGCCTGGTATTGGCCAGTGCGGCGGTAATTGGCGCGCTGCTGTTCGCCATTCGCCTGGGCACCCCGGAATCGCCACGCTGGCTGATCAGCAAGGGCCGCTCGGCCGAGGCCGAACAGGTGATCAAGCGGGTCTATGGCAATGGCTTCTCGCTGCGCAACCTGCCGGAAGAACCCAAGGCCCGCAAGCTGTCGTTTCTCAGCCTGCTGCACTCCGGGTATGGCAAGCGCATGCTGTTCGTCACCCTGTTCTGGACCTGTTCGGTGATCCCGGTGTTCGCCGTGTATGCCTTCGCCCCGAAAGTGCTGGGCGCGCTCAACCTCAAGGGTGACTGGGCATCGATCGGTTCGGTCGCCATCACTTTCCTGTTCGTGGTCGGTTGCATCATCGGCACCCGCCTGCTCAACACCCTCGGTCGGCGCACCACGCTGCTGCACAGCTTCTTCTGGTCGGGGCTGGCGCTGCTGGGCCTGGCGGCATTCAGCCATGGCAGCGAGCTGCTGATCCTGGTGCTGTTTGGTGCTTATGCACTGTTCATCGGCGGTGCCCAGGTATTGCAACTGGTCTATCCCAACGAGCTGTTCCCCACCGAAATCCGTGCCGGCGCCGTGGGCGTGGGCACCTCCATGTCGCGGGTCGGTGCTGCTGTCGGTACCTGGCTGGTACCCATCGCCCTCGACAACTATGGCATCGGCGCAACCATGTATGCCGCCGCCGCCGTCACGTTTGTCGGCCTGGCCGTCTCTGTCGCCCTGGCCCCGGAAACCCGTTCATTGAACCTGCAGCAAGCGGCATCGCTGAGCTGAGCTATTCGAAAAGCCGCCGCAGCGTAGAACCGCTGTGGCTTCTACACCCCTGAACAACGCACTGGAGAACCTACCGTGAAATTCGAAGGCATCTACACCCCGGCAATCACTCCGCTGGCTGCGGACGGCTCGATCGACAAGGCGGCGTTCGCCGAAGTACTCGACTACCTGGTCGAATCGAAAATCCACGGCGTGATCATCGGTGGCTCCACCGGCGAGTACTACGCCCACACCGCGCAAGAGCGCATCGAACTGGCCGCCCAGGCCAAGGACGTGCTCAATGGCCGCCTGCCGCTGATCATCGGCACCGGCGCGATCCGCACCGAAGACTCCGTGGCCTTCGCCAAGCACGCCAAGGAAATCAAGGCCGACGCGCTGTTGGTGGGCACGCCGCCGTACGCGCTGCCGACCCAACAGGAAATCGCCCTGCACGTCAAAGCGGTCGATGCGGCTGCCGGCCTGCCGATCATGCTCTACAACTACCCAGGCCGCATGAGTGTGGGCATGGGCGAGGAATTCTTCGATGCGGTCGCCGATGTGAAAAACATCGTCGCCATCAAGGAGAGCTCGGGCGACGTGGCCCAGTTGCACCGCCTGGCCATCCAGCGCCCGAACATCCAGCTGTCGTGCGGCTGGGACGACCAGGCCCTGGAGTTCTTCGCCTGGGGCGCGCAGAGCTGGGTTTGCGCCGGTTCCAACTTCATCCCGCGTGAGCACGTGGCCCTGTTCGAGGCCTGCGTGATCGAGAAGGACTTCGCCAAAGGCCGCCGCATCATGGCCGCCATGATGCCGCTGATGGACTTCCTCGAAGGTGGCAAGTTCGTCCAGTCGATCAAGTACGGCTGCGCGCTGAACGGCCTGAGCACCGGTGGCGTGCGCAAGCCGCTGTACGACCTGGATGCCGCCGAGAAGCAGGCACTCGAGCGCGTGGTCACTGAACTCAAGCGCAACATCGCCCAGATCACCGGAGGTGCCTGACCATGGCTGAATTGCTGAGCAAGGAACAGTACGCGGCCATTGCCGCCGACCTGCAACTGCGTACCCAGGCATTCATCGACGGTGAGTTCCGCGATGCCGTCTCGGGCCGCACCTTCGTCACCACCAACCCGGCCACTGGCAAACAGCTGGCCGAAGTCGCCGCCTGCGACGTGCAGGATGTCGACGTTGCCGTGGCGGCGGCCAAGCGTGTCTTCGAAGACGGCTCGTGGTCGAAACTGCAACCCGCTGAGCGCAAGCACATCCTGCTGAAGTTCGCCCAGCTGCTGGAAGACAACAGCCACGAACTGGCGGTTTTGGAGGCACTGGACAGCGGTAAGCCGGTCAGCGAATGCCAGAACGTCGACGTGCCGGAAACCATCCACACCCTTCGCTGGCACGCCGAACTGATCGACAAGATCTACGACAACACCGCCCCCACCGGCAATGCAGCCGTGACCATGGTGGTGCGTGAAGCTATCGGTGTAGTCGGCCTGGTGCTGCCGTGGAACTTCCCGCTGCTGATGCTGGCCTGGAAGATTGCCCCGTCGCTGGCGGCCGGTTGCTCGATCGTGGTCAAGCCGGCCAAGGAAACCACCCTCAGCGCCCTGCGCGTGGCCGAGCTGGCGCATCAGGCCGGCGTACCGGCGGGTGTGTTCAACCTGGTGCCAGGCGGTGGCCGTGAAGTGGGCGAAGCCATCGGCCGCCACATGGACATCCCGATGGTCAGCTTCACCGGTTCCACCGACACCGGCCGCCTGTTCCTGAAATACGCCGCCGAGTCGAACCTCAAGCGCATCGTGCTGGAGCTGGGTGGCAAGAACCCGGCCGTGGTCATGAACGACTGTGAAGACCTGGACGAAGTGGCCCAGTTCGTTACCGCCGGTGCGTTTTGGAACATGGGCGAAAACTGCTCCGCGTCCTCGCGCCTGATCGTGCACAAGGACGTCAAGGACGAGCTGCTGACGCTGATCGGCAAGCACTTGAAGGACTGGAAGCTGGGCGACCCGCTGGACCCGGAAAACCGCTTGGGGGCGATGGTCAGCAAAGCGCACTTCGAGAAGGTGAAGTCTTACCTGGAATATGCCGCCGAGCAGAATCTCAACGTGGTGCAGGGCGGTGAGACCGAGCAGGGCGTGTTCGTGCAACCGACCATCGTTGACGGGGTGACGCCTGACAATCGGTTGTTCGTCGAGGAAATCTTCGGGCCGGTGCTGAGCGTGACCAGCTTCGAAACCATTGACCAAGCGATCGAGCTGGCCAACGACACCATCTACGGCCTGGCGGCTTCGGCCTACACCGGCAGCCTGCGCAATGCCCTGCGCTTGTCGCGGGAAATCCGCGCGGGTGTGGTCACGGTCAACTGCTTCGGCGAAGGCGATGCTTCGACGCCATTCGGTGGCTACAAAGAGTCCGGCTTTGGTGGGCGCGACAAGTCCATCTGGGCGCACGATCAGTACACGGAGTTGAAGACCATCTGGATCAACGCTTCGTGAGCTGACTGCAGGACGGTGCTGTTCTGACGGAGCTCAGCACCTGGCCGCCTCTGGTGATGCCTCTACCGACCTGGAGCAGCCTTGTGCTGCGAAGAGGCCGGTACAGGCACCCTCAGAGGCGGCTTTTTTTACTTGAACTTGGGCCCCGACCGGGTATTCAGCCCTTTGGCCATCCGGTCATACAGCACCACATTCACTGTCGCCGCCAGGTTCATGCAGCCCTGGGTCGGGATGTAGATGGTCTCTTCACACCACCCCCGCACATCCGCATCGAGGCTGCCGTCTTCTGGCCCGAAAATGTAGATGGCGCGATCCGGGTGGGTGTACTCGGGCAGCGGCCGTGCGCCGTCGACCAGTTCTACCGCCACCGGCGTGCAGCCCAGCGGAATGATGCGCTGCAGGTCGTCGATGCCGATCAGCGGGATGTCGTAGTGCACACGTTTGGTGTCGGTGACGAAGTCGCGGGCGCGCTCATACCGTTTGCCGGTGTAGAACACCGAGTTGACGCCGTAGCAACCCGCTGCGCGCATCACCGAGCCGACGTTTTCCGCCGACTTGGGGTTGAACAGGCCGATGCAGCTGTATCGTTTGTTTGCCACGTGCCGGGGCCCTTCGCAAAAAAAGCGCGATTATACGGGCTCGCCGGCCGCAGCGGGGGCTGTGTCGATGGTCAGTCTTTTTTCAGCAGGCCAGCCAGCCCGGCAAACGGGTTATGGGTAGCCTTGGCGATGCTCGGGGTGCTGGTCGAGCCTTCGCTGAAATACTGCTGGTCGGTGTAGCGCGAGTGTTCGTTGTCGTGGCAGTACAGGCACAGCAACTCCCAGTTCGAACCGTCCTGCGGGTTGTTGTCGTGGTTGTGGTCACGGTGGTGCACGGTCAGCTCGCTCAGGCGCTTGCCGGCAAACTCGCGGGCGCAGCGGCCGCACACGTGCGGGTACATTTTCAGGGCCTTGTCGCGGTAGCCCATCTCTTTGTCGCGCTTGGCGTCGGCAAGGATGCGGTCGAGGCGTGCGGTGGCGGCGGAGGTAGAGGCCGAGCTCATGGTGTTTCCTTTGTTCTGATCAGGCAAATGACGGTTATGCCACTGAGTCTAGCGCGCTTGCAGGCCAGGCGGACAGGCGAAAGCTTCCATTTAGGCGTAGCCTGTAGGAAGGTTCCCGACAGGAGGTTGCTGATGTTGCATGCGATCCTCACCGCGTTGCTCCTGGCTGGCCTGCCCATGGCCGAAGCCGCCAGCGCGCCACCCCGGCTCAATACACCCGTGCCCGGTGCCCCCGGCACGCCCACGCCCACGCCCTATCCGCAGATCACCCCGAGTACGCCGCCGAAGGCTTATGACAACCAGCCTGGCGCACCGTTGTTGCCGCCAATGCCGGTGCCTGGGCCGCCGAAGGACCAGCCGTTGCCAGGCTTGCGGCCAGAGCCGCCGAAGGTGCAGGTGGAGGAGGATTGAAGTGATGGTTTTGGGCGGGAAGGGTTTGCCGTGGCATTTGCAGTGTTGCGAAGATCGAGCGCCGCCCGCGCGGCGCATCGCGAGCAACGCTCGCTCCTACGTTTGTTTCGGGCCAGTTACGCCGGTGGCAGCGCGCGCGACCGCCTTGTTTACACGACCCGGTATTGAGGTGGACGCCAAGGGGCCGCGCGCCAATGCCTCAGGAATAATTGGCCAGAAACAAACGTAGGAGCGAGCGTTGCTCGCGATGCGCCGCGCGGGCGGCGCTCGGTTTCAAAGCCGCTGCATCCCCAACGTCATACACCTATAAAACACTGCGCGGTCTCACCTTTGCGCTACACCACCCCCAACTCGCCAAACACGAATGCATACTCCAGCGCCACATCCTTGAGCCCCTGGTACCGCCCACTCATGCCGCCATGCCCAGCCCCCATTTCAGTCTTGAGCAGCAGCAAGTTGTCATCGGTCTTGCGCGTGCGCAGGCGGGCGACCCACTTGGCGGCCTCCCAATACTGCACGCGGCTGTCGTTGTACCCGGCCACCACCAGCATGGCGGGGTAGGCCTGGGCTGTTACGTTCTCGTACGGTGCATAGGCCTTGATGCGCTCATACACCTCGGGCTCTTGCGGGTTGCCCCATTCGTCGTACTCGGTGACGGTCAGCGGCAGGTCGGGGTCGAGCATGGTGTTGAGCACGTCGACGAAAGGTACTTCGGCAATCGCGCAGCGGAACAGCTCGGGGCGCAGGTTGAGCACTGCGCCCATCAACAACCCGCCCGCGCTGCCGCCGCTGATGGCCAGGCGCTCGGGCGAGGTCACGCCTTCGGTGATCAGGTGCTCGGCACAGGCGATGAAGTCGGTGAAGCTGTTCTGCTTGTGCGCCTGCTTGCCGGCCCGGTACCAGGCTTCACCCAACTCGCCTCCACCGCGCACGTGGGCAATGGCAAAGGCCACGCCGCGCTGCAGCAGGCTCAGGCGGGCATGTGAAAACCACGGGTCGAGGCTTTCGCCATAGGCGCCGTAGCCATACAGGTACAGCGGCACGGTCTTGCCCAGGTCTTCGCGGCGGCGCACCAGGCTGATCGGCACCTGTGTGCCGTCCTGGGCGGTGGCCCACAGGCGCTGGCTGACATAGTCGTCGGCATCGAACGCACCCAGCACTGGGGTTTGCTTGAGCACCGCCTGCGCCCCGGTGGCCAGCTCCAGCTGCCGCACCTGGGCCGGGCGGTTGAGCGCTTCGTAGCGCAGGCGTACGCGGGTGCTGACGAACTCAAGGCTGTCCTGCACGTAAAGGCTGTAGGCAGCATCCGGCAATTCGACACGGTAAGCCGCCAGGCCCTGGGGGCGTACTTCGATGATCGGCAGGCCACCTTCGCGCAGGCTCAGGGTCAATGCCCCTGCGTTGAGGCTCAGGCCTTCCAGCATCACCTCGTCGCTGTGCGCTACCAGCAACTGCCAGCGATCACGGGTCGGTACGTCATCGGCCGGGGCGTGGTACAGGGCGAAGTTGATGCCGTCCTGGTTGGTGCGGATGAACCAGCGCCACTCGCCATCGAGCTGGCCGTGGTCCGGGAAGTACTCATGGTCTTCAACCCGTGGCGCCAGGCAGGTGAACGGCAGCTGCGGCGTTTCGGCGTCGAGTACCCAGGCCTCGCTGGTGGTCTTGCTGTTGAGCAGCAGTACCAACTGGCGTTCGGAGCTGGTGCGGTAGCAATGCAGGAAGAAACGGCCGTCGGGCTCTTCGAACACGGTTGGCGCGCCGCTGAGGCCCAGGGTGTGACGACGCAGGCGCCAAGGGCGGTGGGTGTCATCCAGTTCGGCGAAGAACAGTGTCTGGCTGTCATTGGCCCAAGTCAGGCTGCCGTCGCAGTCCTCGAAGGGCAGGGTGGTGATGCTGCCGTCGCCCAGGTCCTTGACGTACAGGGTGTAGATCTCGTCGCCGCTGGTGTCGAGGCTGTAGGCCAGCAGGCGATGGTCGGGGCTGACGTTGAACGCCCCCAGTGACAGGAAGCCGCCGTTGGCCAGTGCGTTAGGGTCGAGCAGCAGCTGTTCGCGGCTTTCATCCACTGTGTTGGAGTCGTCAGCCGGGCGCGGGCAGCGGTAATGGCGCGGGTATTCGTCGCCGGCGGTGGTGCGGGTGTAGTACAGGTACGGGCCCCAAGGAGAAGGCAGCGACAGGTCGGTTTCCTGGATGCGGCCTTTGATTTCCTCGAACAGCTGTTCACGCAGGGGCGCCTGGTCGGCCAGGCAGGCCTCCTGGTAGCTGTTCTCGGCCTGCAGGTATTCGAGCACCTCGGGCGCGTCGCGCTGTTGCAGCCAGGCGTATGGGTCGGCGGCTTGGTCTGCACGGGCGATGGGGGGCTGGGGCTTGGTGGGCATCGGGGGTCCTTGGCTGAGGGCTTGCGGTGCCTGTTCAGGCCGCTTCGCGGGCAAGCCTGAACAGGGAAGCGCTGTCTGCGCCCTGAAAAGTGTTTATCATAGGCAACTCTTTGCCTGGCTTGCACGAACACCATGACCGAGAACGACTATACCCTCGCCTGGGGCCTGTACGCCCTTGCCGCCCTGGGCTGCCTGTTGGTGGGCTTCAAGCTCACGGGTTGGATGTGGCGCTGGCTGCGCGAACCGCTGCGGGTGATCCTGGCGGTACTGCTGCTGACCCCGACCATCGTCGACCCGGTCAAGGACAGCTTTGCCCCGGCCATCGCCATTACCGCCCTGGACATGGCCTTCAAAGTCGGCAATAACGCCTGGCGCGCGGTGTCCGATTTTGCCATGTACGGCATGATCGCCTTTGGCCTGTACTTGCTCTTCGTGCTGGTGCGCTGGCCGCTGGAAAAACGTGCCCGTGAGCGCCGCGAGCAAGCCGAAGCCGCGGCTAAGCGCCAGGCCGCCGAAGATGACGAGGTCCGGGTCGACGCCCCGCTGGCGGCCGAGCGCCGCGACCGTTACCGCAACGATCCACCCCCTGCCGCGCCTGCGGGCGGCGGTCGGGTCGAGCCTCGCCTGTAATCGGAGACACGCGCATGTGCGAACTGCTGGGCATGAGTGCCAACGTCCCCACCGACATCGTTTTCAGCTTTACCGGCCTGATGCAACGCGGCGGCCGCACCGGCCCGCACCGTGATGGCTGGGGCATCGGCTTCTACGAAGGGCGCGGCTTGCGCCTGTTCCAGGACCCCGCCGCGAGCAGCGAGTCGGAAGTCGCCAACCTGGTGCAGCGTTACCCGATCAAAAGCGAAGTGGTCATTGGCCACATCCGCCAGGCCAACGTCGGCAAGGTGTGCCTGTCCAACACCCACCCGTTCGTCCGCGAAATGTGGGGCCGCAACTGGTGCTTCGCGCACAACGGCCAGTTGGGCGATTTCAAGGGTGAAGCGACCTTCTATCGGCCCGTGGGCGATACCGACAGCGAAGCGGCCTTCTGCGACCTGCTCAACCGCATCCGCGCGGCCTTCCCAGAGCCGGTAGCCGTGGAACAGCTGCTGCCAGTGCTGGTCGAAGCCTGTGCCGGCTACCGTGGCAAGGGCGTGTTCAACTGCATGCTCAGTGACGGCGACTGGTTGTTCTGCTTCTGCTCGACCAAGTTGGTGCACATTACCCGGCGCGCACCTTTTGGTGCGGCACGGTTGAAAGATGTCGACCTGATCGTCGATTTTCACACCGAAACGACCCCCAATGACGTGGTCACGGTGATTGCCACCGAGGCCCTGACCGAGAACGAGACCTGGGCGCGTTACGCGCCGGGCGAGTGGGCACTGTGGCGGCACGGAGAGTGCGTTTCGCAAGGCCAGAGCTAAGGACGCTGCATGTTCAGAAGTTACCTGCGGTTGTTGCTGTTCACCTTCGGCCTGCTGGCCGGTATCCAGGTTCCGGGGCTGGTCAATGACTACACCCAGCGGGTCGAGGCGCACCTGTTCGAATCACGCCAGGCGCTGGATGGCTTCAAGCAGACGGCCGAACGCTTCTTCAATGGCGACCTCCAGGCGCTGCTGCGGCATTACCGCAGCAGTGATGACCCGGTGTTCAACAGTGATGCCAACAGCATCGAAAGCCTGATGATCCGCAACGAACTGCTGGAAAACGAATGGCAGGCGCTGCAAGGGTCGTGGGTGAGCCGTACCTGGCATGTATTGGTACAGCCGGACCCGCAAATGCGTGAAGAAACGCTCAAGGGCTACAGTTACCAGATTCTGCTGGTGCCAGAGGCGGTTGGCTGGGGCATTGGTGCCGGGTTTGTGCTGGCCTTTGTGGTCGAGAGCCTGTTGCTGGCGCTTGGCTGGGTGATCATGGGCGGGCGGCGCCGGGTGGTGAAGGAAAGCTGGCGCTGAGTCATGTAGCGCCTGTGCGGGCCTCTTCGCGGGCAAGCCCGCTCCCACGGGTTGCCCACTGCTCTCAGGCTCAGTGGGCAACCTGTGGGCTTGCCCCGCGAAAGGGCCGGTAAAGGCAGCGATAATCCCTAGACCAGCACAATCCGTTGCCCACCCACATCCTGCGCATACCGCTCAAGCACCTGCCGGCACACCTCGACCACCTCATCCACCAATGCCACCCCAGTCTGCCAGGCCACCACCAGCTCCAGGCTAGGCGGCGGTTGCAGCCCTTCCAGCAGCACCAATTCCCCCAAGCCTAGCTCCGCATCCACCAAGGCCGGTGGCAGCGCACCCACCGCAAAGCCGTCCCGCAATAGCCGGGTAATCGCTGCCACCGAGTTCACGCAGTTCAAGCGCGGTGTTTGCACCCCGGCACCTTGCAACAGGCTGAGCACCTCCTGGTGCGGCCTCGAGTTTTTCGAAAAGGTCACGATGCGCTCGCGGCCCAGTTCCGCCAGCGAGGCGTAATCACGGTGCTGGAGCGAGCCTGCGGCCACGATCCAGCCCATCGGGTAACGCGCCAGGTCCAGGCTGCGGATCGACTGTTCACGCAACAGGTCGGTCTGCAGGATCACATCCAGAAAGCCCTTCTGCAGCTGTTCGCGCAGGTTCAACGCGGTATCGGCCACCAGCTCGATCTCTACCTGCGGGTAGCGCTCGGTCAACGCCGCCACCAACGCGCTCATCCAGGTATGGATCACCGTGTCCATCACCCCGATGCGAATGCGCCCGACCTTGGCCCGGTCGCTGTCCAGCGATTGCTTCATGGCCTTGGCGGTGTCGAGCATGCGCTCGGCGTATTCCAGCACCTTGCTGCCCTCCGGGGTCAGGCTGACGCCGCGTGAGTCGCGCAGCAGCAGTTTGACGCCCAGGTCGGCTTCCAGCGCGGCGATGCGGCTGGAGACCGAGGCCTGGGTGGTGAACAGCTTTTCTGCGGTCAGGCGGAAGCTCTTGAGCCGGGCGACCCAGACGAAAGTTTCGAGGAAACGAAGGTTCATGATCAGTTTTTCTTGTTCCAGACCGGCGGTTTTTCTCGTTGGACGCACCCGGCGCGGTCTCTGAACAATGATGCCCAGGCCGCGACGCAATAGGTCGCCCCATAAAACAATACCAACAAGCCGAGGCAAGCATGAACCCCACCGGCGTGCAGCAGCAGGTCGCTTCACCTTCTTCGACCGGGCCTTTCGCCTGGTACCGCGACATCGACAAGCAGCAACGACGCACCTTCTGGAGCTGCAAGATCGGCTATGGCCTGGACGGCATGGATACGCAGATGCTCAGCTTCGTCATCCCCACGCTGATCATGCTGTGGGGCATCAGCACCGCCGAGGCCGGGCTGATCCATACCAGTACGTTGATCGCGTCTGCCATCGGCGGCTGGGTCGCCGGCATCCTGTCCGACCGTATTGGCCGGGTCCGCACCTTGCAGCTCACGGTGCTGTGGTTCGCGTTCTTCACCTTCCTCTGCGGCTTCGCGCAAAACTACGAACAGCTGCTGATTGCCCGTACCCTGATGGGCTTCGGTTTTGGCGGTGAATGGACCGCCGGCGCGGTGCTGATCGGCGAAGTGATCCGCGCCCAGGACCGTGGCAAGGCGGTGGGCATGGTGCAGTCTGGTTGGGCCATCGGCTGGGGCCTGACCGCAATTCTGTACGCGCTGCTGTTCTCCTGGCTGCCGGCCGAGCAGGCCTGGCGCGCGCTGTTCTTGTTGGGGCTGGTGCCGGCCGTGTTCGTGATCTTCGTGCGCCGCCTGGTCAAGGACCCGGAGGTGTACCGCCAGGCCAAGGCGGCTGAGGCGGTCGAAGCACCGTCGCACTTCTACGAAATCTTCGCCCCCGGCATGCTCTGGACGACCGTGCGTGCATCCTTGCTGACCACCGGTGCGCTGGGCGGTTACTACGCGATCACCTCGTGGTTGCCGACCTTCCTCAAAAACGAGCGCGGCCTCAGCGTGCTGGGTACCGGTGGCTACTTGGCGATGGTGATCGTCGGTTCCTACATCGGCTATGTGGTCAGCGCGTACCTGTCCGACCTGTTGGGCCGCAAAAAGAACTTCATCCTGTTCGCCGTGGGCTCGTTCATCATCGTGCTGCTGTACACGCAGGTGCCGGTCAGCGATGGCGTGATGCTGTGGCTGGGCTTCCCGCTGGGGTTCTTCGCCTCGGGCATCTTCAGTGGCATGGGCGCGTTCCTGACCGAACTGTTCCCCACCCGCATTCGTGGCTCGGGGCAAGGCTTTTGCTACAACATCGGCAAGGTCATCGCCGCACTGTTCCCCTTGCTGATCGGCGTGCTCAGCCAAAAGGTGCCACTGGGGTTGGGGATTGGTGTTTTCTCGGCTGTCTCGTACGGCGTGGTGATTCTGGCAGCGCTCAGCCTGCCGGAAACACGCGGCAAACACCTTCAGGCGCGGTAAGGTAGGCCTATGAACAGCGACAAGGGAGTCTGTGTGGTGGAACGCCTGCTTCTCAATTGTGACATGGGCGAGAGTTTTGGCAGCTGGCGCATGGGCCTGGATGCCGAAGTGATGCCGTTTATCGATTGCGCCAACATCGCCTGCGGCTACCACGCCGGCGACCCCAGCATCATGCGCCGTACCGTGGAGTTGGCACTGGCCCATGGCGTGACCATCGGCGCGCACCCGGCCTACCCAGACCTGGTCGGCTTCGGCCGCCGCTCCATGGCCTGCAGCCCTGAGGAAATCCGCGACCTGCTGCACTACCAGATCGGTGCGCTGGACGGCATCTGCAAGGTGCTTGGTAGCCGGGTGGCCTATGTCAAACCCCATGGCGCGCTGTACAACGACATGATGGCCGACCCGCTCAAGTTGCGCGCAGTGCTCGAAGCCGTGGCGGCCTATGACAGCGGCTTGCCGTTGATGCTCATGGCCACTGCCGACGACAGTGCGGCACAGGCCCTGGGGGAGAAGATTGGCGTGCCGCTGTGGTTCGAGGCCTTCGCCGACCGCGCCTACACCGCCAGTGGCCACCTGGTCTCGCGGCGCCTGCCCGGCGCCGTGCACCATGACCCGGCCCTCGTGGTCGAACAGGCCGTGCGCCTGGCATGTGGTGAAACCCTTGTAGCGGACGATGGCAGCGCGCTGCGCCTGCGCGCCAGCACCCTGTGCGTGCACGGCGATAACGACAGTTCAGTGGCAGCGGTGCGGCAGATCCGCCAGGCCCTCGATGCGCTGGAGCACGCATGAAATTGCGCATTGAAGTGGTTGCCTTCGATAGCCTGATGGTGCGCCTGTTCGACACCATCGATGAAGCCAACATGCCGTGGATGCTCGCGGCCAGCCAGCGCTTGAGCGCCGCGTTCGGGAAGCACCTGGTGGACTTGGTGCCTTCCTACACCACGCTGATGGTGCAGTTCGATCTGCCGCCTGGGCAGGCGAGGGCGCTGATCACCCAAGCGCTGGAGGGGCTGCAGCCGGACACCGGCAGCGGTGGCCGTCGGCATCAGATTCCTGTGTGGTACGACGCCAGTGTCGGCCCTGAATTGCCCGTATTGGCGGCGCGCACCGGCCTGAGTGAGCAAGCGGTGATCCGCCTGCACAGCGAGCGCGAGTACCCGGTATTCGCCCTCGGCTTCGCCCCAGGCTTCGGCTTCATGGGGCTGGTGGACGAGCGGCTGGCATCGCCGCGCCTGAGCACCCCGCGCAAGCGTGTGGCGGCGGGCAGCGTGGGTATCGCCGAGCGCCAGACCGCCGCTTACCCGGCGGTATCGCCGGGCGGCTGGAACCTGATCGGGCGTACACCGGTGCGCCTGTTCGACCGTGAACGCGAAGGCTACAGCTTGTTGCAACCGGGTGACCGGGTGCGTTTCGTGGCGGTTTCCCACGCCGAGTTCAGGGCGTTGGGGGGGG